>JAHLFP010000042.1 GCA_018883715.1 Candidatus Allofournierella pullistercoris
ATACGGGTTCATCAATAATCTGTTCTCCCGGAGTTACCTCACTCCCGTCCGGCGCATAAATCTCCGGGTTATCCATGGGACCACCGGGGATAAGATAGTTGCCAGCATTGGGGTCATCGGAGTACTGGCCCATATCAATGCCTTCCATTCCCGGCGGGGGTGTACGAGTCGGTGCAGTTTCAGGCACCGGTTCAGGCGTGGGAGCCGGAGTGGGCACCGGAGTAGGTGCCGGAGTTGCCTCCACCACAGGTGCGGGTGCCGGAGTCGGCTGAACTACCGGAGCGGGAGTTGCAGTAGCAGCAGGAGCCTTGTTGCCACTGGTGCTTCCCTTTTTGGTGGTGCTGGCGTTGGTAGCACTACCCTTGGAACCCTCGCCCTTGGAAGCAGTAGACTCAGCCTTGTCGCTGGAGTCCTCACCCTTAGAATCGGAAGCGTCCTTATCCTCTGCTTCTTCCTCGCCAGCTTCAACCTTAACCGCCACGGTAGTTTTTGCCCCGTCGGCAGTAATAGTCAGGGCAGTCTCGCCCTCTGCGACGGAAACAACGCTGTCGCCGTCAATCTTGGCAATGGCTTCATCTTCCACCGCCAGCTCCAGCTTTTCAGGCTTTGCATCTTCAGGCAGAACCTTGTAGTTTACCTTGACAGGCTCCTGACCCACAGTCAGGACAACATCCTCAGCTTCCACACTTTCCGGCACAGCCACAACCACAACCTTGGCAGTTGCAGTCAGCTTACCATCCTCGGTAGATACGGTGATTTCCGTCTCACCGGCTTTCACTCCAGTCACGGTGCCATCCTCGTCCACGGTGGCAATGGTTTCGTCGGCACTTGCGTAGACCAGCTTCAGCTTGTCGATTGCCTTTTGCAGTTCTTCTTCCGGAGTATCTTTCCCAGTGCCAAAGGCAGCTTCCAGTTCATCCGACTGACCCACCTTAACCTGGGCATCTTCCAAGGTTACGGTGGAAATCTTAGTCCCGCCACAGGCCACCAGACTTGCGGCAAGTACAGCAGACAGAACAGTCATGCCAATAATCTTCTTTTTCATCATGTCTCACACTCTCTTCTCTAAAATTTAAGTCATCGTGTATTCGTTCTCGGCAGCATCTCTTCACTCTAAGCAGCATCTTTCACTCTAAGCAGCATCTATGTGTGATTTCTTCTGACTCGTGGTTGCTGCGGGGCTTTGCCCCGTGACCGTCGTCATGTTATTAGATGCGGTGTCAATCCAATTGTATACCTCATTTTACAACCAGTCAATAGTAATTTATCATGAAAAACGATTTTTGATATACTTTATCCATTGCCGAATTTTTTCAGTCTGTATTAGCCAAATTCACATAAAACAAATGGAGCCCCCTTGTGCCAGAGACTCCATTCGTTATTGGTTATATGATTTTAATAATATTAATCAAACAATCAATTTTTGATATATACTTTTCTGTATGTCTTTTTGCCCTTCTTAATTACCACACCATTTTTTAGCTGGTCTGCGGTTACACGCTGGGTGGCGTCTGCCACTTTTTCGCCATCCAGCAACACACCGCCCTGCTGTACCAACTGACGGGCTTCTCGTTTGCTGGGGGCAAGAGTGGAAGCTACCAGCAGGTCCAGAATGCCGATTTCACCATCGGTCAACTGCTCCTCGGTCAACTCTGTGCTGGGCATATTGTCCATATCGGCAGCACCGCTAAACAAGCCACGAGCAATTTCCTGTGCCTTGTTGGCTTCCTCTTCGCTGTGAACCAGCTTGGTCAGCTCAAATGCCAGCAGTTCCTTAGCCTTGTTCAGCTCACTTCCCTGCCAGCTTTCCATAGCTGCAATTTCATCCAGAGATACATCGGTGAGCATACGCAGACAGTTGAGCACATCGCTGTCGTCCACATTGCGCCAGTACTGGTAAAACTCGTAAGGAGAAGTTTTTGCAGGGTCCAGCCATACTGCACCGCTTTGGGTTTTGCCCATCTTTTTGCCATCAGAGGTGAGCAACAGGTTAATGGTCAGCGCATAGGAGTCTTTACCCAGCTTGCGGCGGATAAGCTCAGTGCCGCCAAGCATATTGGACCACTGGTCGTTGCCACCACACTGTAAATTACAGCCGACGGTTTGGAACATATGATAAAAGTCGTAAGACTGCATAATCATATAGTTGAATTCCAGGAAGGACAAGCCCTTTTCCATGCGTTGCTTATAGCATTCTGCACGCAACATATTGTTTACAGAGAAGCAGGCGCCAACTTCACGGAGGACCTCCACATAGTTCAGCTTCATGAGCCAGTCTGCGTTGTTGAGCATTAAAGCTTTTCCCTCGGAAAAGTCAATGAACTTGCTCATCTGCTTTTTAAAGCACTCCACGTTGTGGGCGATGGTTTCCGGGGTCATCATGCTGCGCATATCGGTTCTGCCGGAGGGGTCACCTACCATAGCAGTACCACCACCAATCAGAGCAATGGGGCGGTTGCCTGCGCGCTGCATCCGGCGCATCAGGTTGAGTGCCATAAAATGGCCCACATGCAGGGAATCCGCAGTGGGGTCAAAGCCAATATAAAAGGTTGCTTTTCCGTTGTTGATTAGGTCCTTGACTTCCTCTTCGTCCGTCACCTGAGCAACCAGGCCGCGGGCAACCAGTTCATCGTATAATGTCATGTTGTTCCACTCCTTGTTAATGATTACTTGGGCAAAAGACAAAAGCCCCCTGCCCCTATGGGCAGAGGGCGAAAAATTCGCGGTACCACCTCTGTTCGTTCGCCTTTTCACAAAAACGAACCTCAAGGAGTGACAGGCACTCCACACACCGTAACGGGTGTAAACCGTCCAACCCTACTGACTCAATGTGTTCAGGCAGCTGCTCCAGGATGTATTCATACAGGGGTCTTATCTCCTTTTCACCAACCAGGAGCTCTCTAGATTAAGGGGAATCCTGTATTACTTGTTCCCTTCAAAGCATTTATGTTGTTCAGTATATCTTAGGATATAAATCTTGTCAAGATGGTGTTAGAGAGAAAGCATCTCTCTTGCGTTGGCAAGGCTCAAATCGGTAATATGGTCGCCGGAAATAATCCGTGCCAACTCCTGGACACGACCAGCCTGATCCAGCGGGTGAATCTTGGTATAGGTGCGCTGTCCGTCCACATTTTTCTGAATCAGCAGATGGCTGGTGGCCAGTGCGGCAATTTGTGCAGTATGGGTAATACACAAAACCTGTCTGCCCTTGGATGTCTGGCGCAGTTTTTCACCAATGCGGCTTGCGGCAAGACCAGACACACCGGTGTCAATTTCGTCGTAGATGACGGTAGGAATCGAGTCCTTCTCTGCCAATGCACTTTTCAGGGCCAACATAATACGGGAAAGCTCGCCACCGGATGCAATTTTGGCCAGTGGCTTTGGTGCTTCGCCTGGGTTTGTGGAGATATAGAACTCGATGGTGTCCTGTCCCGCCCCAGCAAGCGGCCCACGGGAATGTCGGAGTGCAAACCGAACGCCTGGCATGTTCAGGAAAGTGCATGCATCCACCAACTGTTCTTCCATCCGTTCAAATGCCTTTAAGCGGCTTTGAGTAAGCTGCTCCGCCAATACTTTGGCTTGCTGGTACAGTTCCTGCTTTTGTCGGTTAAGCTGTTCCAGCGTTTCATCCGCCCGTTCGATGTGCTCCAGTTCCTCCTGGGCTTTTTGTGCCATATGCAACAGGTCATCCACTGTATCTGCATTGTATTTGCGACGCAGACGATAAATGGTATCCAAACGCTCTTCCAGGTGGTTCAATTCTGCTGGGTCGAACCCATATTCCTCAAAACGAGCGGCTAAATCCACCGCAAGTTCACGGGTGTTATAGTACAAATCTGCCAATTTATCCTGAAGAGGCATTAGGGATTCATCCAAAGAAGCTGCCCGCTCCATCCAGCCGCTGGCATCGCCCAGCATATCTGCCGCACCGTTGTAATCATCCCCGCCAGCAAGTGCATTGTGGGCATTGGACAGCTGCTCCAAAATGGTTTGAGCATGGCTTACAATTTTTCGGCGGGCAGAAAGCCGCTCCTCTTCTCCGGTCTGCAATGCCGCATCTTCGATTTCCTGCAACTGAAAACGAAGTTCTTCCATACGGCGCTGTTTTTCTACCTCGTCCAAAAGCAAGGCATCTGCCTGTCGTTTTACTGCCACCAGATTTTTATACACCTTTCGGTAGGCCGCAAACTCGCTTTGATTCTGGGCAAAGGCATCCAAAATTCCCAGGTGTTTTGAAGGGTCGGTTAGGCTTTGGCTATCATGTTGGCCGTGAATGTTGATTAAACCGTTTGCCAATTCTCGCAGGATAGCCACAGTTGCAGGCATGCCGTTAACCCGACAACTGCTTTTTCCATCGGCAGTGATTTCTCGATAAATCAGAAGCTCGTCTCCTGCATCGTAACCCGCTTGTTCCAATTGCAACTTGATTTGCTTTGGAATCTGGTCAAAAGTGGCCCAAATACAAGCTTTGGATGCCCCGGTACGAACCAAGTCACGGCTGATGCGATTGCCTAAAATGGCACTGATGGAGTCAATCAAAATGGACTTACCGGCACCTGTTTCACCCGTCAAAACATTGAGTCCTGCGGTGAATTGAACCGTTACTTTTTCAATGACTGCTACATTTTCAATTCTGAGTGTGGTGAGCATAGGGTGTCACCCTCCTTTGATGCAACTCATCGACTTACAATATACTGGGACAGGGCCTGGCAAAGTTTGTTGGCATCCTCTTCCGTGCGCATTAAAATCAGGAAAGTATCGTCGCCGGACAAAGTTCCAACCACATCGTATTCCCATTCCATGGAATCGAACAGCTCACAAGCCGCATTTGCCATGCCGGAAAAACACTTCACAAGCACGGTATGTCCCGCATAATCGCACTTCAAAACAGACTCGCGGAAAATCATTTCAAATCGGCTTTGAGAATGAAGTGTACCCGCCCCTGCCGGAGAGACACATACATACCGATAGCCATCGTTTCCGCTTGCCTTAATAAGTTGCAGTTCCCGAATGTCTCTTGATACAGTTGCCTGGGTTACAGGAAAGCCCGCTTGGGTCAAATACTGAAGCAATTCTTCCTGTCGTTCAATGGGATGTTGCTTGATTAGTTCAAGTATTTTTTTCTGTCTCGCCTGTTTCAAGCGGTATTACCTCCCCCGAAGTTTTTTATCAATGGCATCAAATTGGTCAGCAGGATTGAAGGTGATAAGATGTAGGCACTCTTTTAATAGTTCCACCTGTATATTACATTTGTTTTGCAACTGGTGTTCCGTAGTTCCATCGGTACTGAGGAACACCTCGTTGCGGTTGCGTCCGTCTACCTCGATGCGGATTTTACGGTCTGCCGCAAATACCATAGAAGGCTGGTGCAGACTGTGGGCGCAAATCATAGTCACCACAATCCCTTGAATGTGGGTATCCAGAATAGGCCCACCTGCCGACAAGGAATAAGCCGTGGAGCCAGTGGGGGTGGCAAGTATCACGCCATCCCCGGCACAGCGATTCACCAAGATGTCATCGCAATAAACCTTAAAATCAATGGTTTGCAGACGACTCCCCTTATAAATCACAACGTCATTTAAGGCGGTGCGAGTCATCGGCTCTTCTCCCTCCAGGTACGCTTTCAGGAGAGTACGCCGATCTAGCTCATATCTTCCTTCCGCAAGAGCAGAGAGCTTTTGCGGCATTTCTTCCACTTCGCAGGTTGCCAAAAAGCCAGTACGACCAAGGTTGATGCCCAAAATTGGTTTATTGGCATAGAGACACTCCTTTGCAATATGCAAAATTGTGCCATCGCCCCCCACCGTAATCACCACGTCGCAGGCGGAAAAAGCCTGTTCAGATGGCAGATAATGAATGCTTTGCTTTTTGTGTGAAAGCTGAAAAACAGGGTCAAGAATCACCTCTGCACCAGAGTGCCGGAGAATATCTGCCGCTTGAAGTGCAACGGGAACCGCCCGTGGTTTTGTGGTATTAGGCACGATATATACTTTCACTGTGTCACCTGCCCTTAGCTGATTGCTGATTGTTTTACACGTCCAGCTGCTGGTGTGCTGCCGCAACAACTTCCTGAATACGCTCTGGGTCCAGCTGTTCCAGCTGTTCTTCTTTCTGTACAAACATCAAAAACTCAATGTTTCCCTCTGGGCCTTTGATGGGAGAATAGTCCAGTCCTTTTACGGAGAAACCATTTTGAAATGCGTAACCAGCGGCCTGCTCGATGACCTCCCGGTGGGTGCTCGCTTCCCGGACAACCCCTTTTTTGCCGACTTTTTCTTTTCCGGCTTCAAATTGAGGTTTTACCAAGCACACCCCTGTGGCTCCCGGTACAGTAATGGCTTGTGCAACAGGGAAAATATGCTTCAGAGAAATGAAAGACACATCCACACTGAAAAACTCCACCGGTTCCTGCAACATTTCGGCAGTTACATGGCGAATATTGGTTCGCTCCATGTTGACCACCCGCTCATCAGTGCGAAGCTTCCAAGCAAGTTGGCCATATCCCACATCCACGGCATATACTTTTGTTGCACCATTTTGCAACATGCAGTCGGTAAACCCGCCTGTGGATGCACCAATGTCCATGCAAACCTTTCCATTGGGAGTGAGAGGAAAGGTCTTCATTGCTTTTTCCAG
>JAHLFP010000001.1 GCA_018883715.1 Candidatus Allofournierella pullistercoris
ATCGCTCCGATGAGCTGAGCCATCTTTTGAATCTCCAGTCCTATGAGCAGGCGGGCAACTGCGTGGTGGTGAACCAGGACGGGGAGATGCTGGCGAAAAGTTTGAATCCCCAGCAAAATATCGACTGGAACATTTATGACAAATCTGCCCAGTATACTGACGAGCACAACCAGCTTGTGGAGGTGCTGAGGGATAACGAGGAAGGTTTTTTCTCCTATACCTACCAGGAGCAAAGCTATCTTGCGTATTTTAGCCAGCTGAAATATGGCAACTATTACCTGGTGACATTTGTGCCTCAGGAGCAGGTTTACAGTGCCATCGAGGAAAACGTGGAGTTAATGCAGACCACCATGCGGTATGTGCAGGCGGTTGTGCTATTGTTGCTTTTCGGCGTGTTCCTGATGTATCTGTGTCATATACGTCGGATGCGATACTATCTGTATCGGGATAACCTGACCGAGGCAGACAATTTTGCCTATTACAGAAGCACCACACCGACGGCAAATGACCCGGAATGGAACAACAAGGCGCTCTGCGTTATGGACGTGGACGACTTTAAGCTGATTAACACCCGCTATGGAAAAGCGGTGGGTGACCGGGTGCTGAAAGAGCTGTACCGACAGTTTACCAAGACTTTGCCGGAGGATAAAATCTACCGGGACCAGAACGACGTGTTTGTGGCCATCCTCTGCTATGAGCATACAGGGGAATTGACCGAAAAGTTGGAGAAGCTTTTAAAGGCCAAAGGGGAATTGGTGGCGAACCATATCATCCCCTATGTGCATATCTCCATCGGCATTGCCCTGTGCCAGGGTTACGACTCGGTGGATGCGGCCTTTAACGATGCGCTGATTATCAAGGCTGGCGTAAAGGGTAACATGCAAAAGTCGTACCAGTTTGCCACAGCCAAGGCCCGCAAGGAAAAGGAAGAAACCAAGGAAATTGAAGGTTACTTCCAGAAAGCCATCCAGAACCATGAGTTTGAGGTTTGGTATCAGCCTAAATACGACATTCGCACCGAAAAAATTGTGGGAGCAGAAGCCCTTGTTCGCTGGCGCCGGCCCAATGGAAAGCTTGTGCCGCCCTATAAATTTATTCCGGTGTACGAAAAAAATGGACAAATCGTGGAGCTGGATTTGGAAGTGTTGCGCCAGACCTGCAAAAACATCGCCAACATGAAGTTGAGCGGTGTGCGGATGGTTCCTATCTCTGTGAACCTGTCCCGCTTCCAGGTGGAAAATGCCCAGCTGGAACACCAAATCTGCACCATTACAGACCAGTATGGCATTACCCCGAAGGACATCCAGTTTGAAATCACCGAAACGGCGGATTTTGCAAAAGAGAAAATCCAAGGCTTAATCGAGATGCTGAAATCCCACGGATTTGAAGTGCATATGGATGACTTTGGAAC
The DNA here is from genome assembly GCA_018883715.1 of Candidatus Allofournierella pullistercoris. Lineage (GTDB taxonomy): Bacteria > Bacillota > Clostridia > Oscillospirales > Ruminococcaceae > Allofournierella > Allofournierella pullistercoris. The sequence goes on from JAHLFP010000001.1 coordinate 1,412, forward strand.
CGGTGTATCCGGGCTGCACACCTTGTCCACGCTGGCATTTGATACCGCAAAGATTGATAAGTCCTTTATCGATGAAATTGGTAAACCCAAGGTGAACAAGGTAATCCAAGGTATGATTCACCTGTGTAATAGCCTGTGTATTAAGCTTGTGGCAGAAGGCATTGAAAGCAAGGAGCAGGCTGATTTCTTGAGGGAAAATGGCTGCTATGTGGTGCAGGGATACTACTACTCCAAGCCCATCTGTCAGGATGAATTTGACCGTCTGGTGGAGCAGGGCGAAACAACCTGCCAGTACTATGATGCGGAACATCCGGCTTCCGGAAAGAGCTTCCACGAGGAAGGGTGAACGCTTTTTACAGCTTTACCCAGTACATGGCTTATTTCCTATGAGAGAAAGTTATACAAAGCAAAGTTAACACAACAAGCCCCTCCCCCAATTTGGGGGAGGGGCTTTATCGTGTTTATCAAACAAACAGACTGCCAATCTGGTAAACTGCAAAGGTTACAATCCAGGCTACAGCAACCTGGAACACGCAGCTAAAGAGAGTGAACTTCCAGCTTTTGGATTCCTTTTGCACTGTGGCAATGGCGGCGGCGCAGGGCACATACAACAAGCAGAATACCATCAAGCAGAAAGCGTTCAAGGGGCCAAAACCGATGCTGCTCAGTGCCTGAGCGAAGCTGGACATTCCTTCTGGAGAGCTGGCATTTGCTACACCAAACAGAATGGCACAGCTGGATACAACCACCTCCTTGGCGGAGATACCTGCAATCAAGGCCACCCCAATCTGCCAGAAGCCCAGACCAATGGGAGCGAAGATGGGAACCATCAGTTTGCCAATCAATGCGCCAAAGCTGTTGGACATATCCACCGAGTAGCCGGCAGGGCCAAAGTTCAGCACCACCCACAGAATCAAGGTGGCAAGGAAGATGGTGGTTCCGGCTTTACCCAGATAATCCTTCACCTTTTCCCATACATAGATGGCAACGGTGCGTCCATCCGGCAGTTTGTACTCCGGTAGTTCAATCATCAGATAGTTCACGCTGGAACGGCGGTCCAGCAGGTGTAACACGGCGGAAACCACAATGGCCACCAGAATGCCAATCAGGTACATGGAATAGGCTACCAGCATGGCATTTTCCGCAAAGAACATCTCGGCAAACAAGATATAGATGGTCAACCGTGCGTTACAGCTCATGAACGGGGTAACCAGCATTACTTTCAGTCGGTCCCGCTTATTTTCCAGTGCACGGGAAGCCATGATGGCGGGAACGGTGCAGCCAAAACCAAGGAGCATGGGGATAAAGGCTTTGCCGGACAGCCCCAACTTGCTCATTACACCCTCCATCACATAAGCCACACGAGCCATATAACCGCTGTCCTCCAGCAAGGCAAGACAGAGGAATAAAATCAAGATGTTGGGCAGGAAGGTGACGATGGTGCCAACACCTGCAATCACGCCGTCCACCACAAGGGAGGTTACTAGTTCGCTTGCATTTGCGGCGGCAAGTCCATCCCCGGCAAGCTGGGAAATCCAGTCCAGAGCGGTTTCAAAATAGCCCTTAATCCAGTCACCCACCGTGAAGGTTAAGAAGAAGGTGACAGCCATAATCAGCAGAAAAGCGGGAATGCCCCAAACCTTGCTGGTCAAGATGCTGTCCACCCGTTCGGTGAACAAATCCTGCCGCTGTTTGTGGAGCAGTACCTCCTGCAAAATTTCGCTGATAAAATCGTACTTTTGGTTGATGATGTCGGATTCATAGCTTCGGTCCAGCACATCCGGCAGGTCCACCGGGTATTTCTGGGTGATTTCCGGGTCTGCCTCCAGCAGTTTGATGGCATGCCAGCGGTAGTTGGGCAGGTCGGGGTACCGCTGTTTCAGGACGGGAATAATCTGGTCGATTTTGTCCTCCAGCGCATCCTTGTATACCATGGCGAATTCTGCATGGTGGTCGTGAGCATGGTGGGAGGAGGTGGTGTGCTGATGTATCAGCTGGCGGGCTTCGGTGCCGTCCTTGTGGTGAGCCGCCGCATGGAGCAGTACATCCAGTCCACGTCGTTTGCGGGCAGATACAGGGATAACCGGGATACCCAGCATTTCTGGCAGACGGTGCAGGTCGATCTCCATGCCCCGCTTTTCCACAATGTCCATCATGTTCAGCGCCATCACAACCGGTTTGCCCAGCTCCAGCAGTTGCAGGGTCAGATAAAGGCTGCGCTCCAGTGCGGATGCGTCCACCACGTTGATAATCACGTCCACGTCTCCGTGAAGGATGAACTGGCGGGAAACAGTTTCCTCCATGGTGTAGGAGGTCAGGCTGTATGTACCGGGCAAATCCACCAGGTGAATGTTCAGGCCGTGTGCCTTAATGGCGCCTTCCACCTTTTCCACTGTAACACCGGGCCAGTTTGCGACTTTTAAGTTTGCACCGGTGTAGGCATTGAACAGGGTGGTCTTGCCACAGTTTGGATTGCCGATGAATCCAATGGTCAGCTCTTTGTTCATTGGTTTACCTCCACATCAATGTTTTTGGTAATGTTGTGTCCCAGCGCAAACCGTGTTCCCCGCAGTTTGATAATCATGATTCCATCCCCTTTGCGGTTGACAACGGAAACCGGTGTACCGGTGGTCATGCCAAGCGCTTCCAGACGATGGCTTAACTGTACGGGAAGGTGCATGGTCTGAACAATGCAGGTCTGCCCAATTTGTGCATCCTTGAGCTGCATAAAACACATTTCTCCTTTATGGTAAATTCAGTGGTTATCAAAAAAGAGGAGTAAGCCGCAGATAACCCTTCTAAAGTGATTTTATTCGTTCAACTGGATGAAGTCAACCTAAGTTATTAAAAATTAAAAGAAAAAAGCAAAAAAACAAACACTTTCGTAACATTTGGGCTTAGCAAAAGCCCTTCCTGACAAATTGATTGTCAAGAAAGGGCTTTTGCGAAAGGATGTTTTGGGTTCGGAGATACTTGATAGCTGAACAGCGACTCAGTTATAAAAGATTAAGATAAAGAACTGGAAATATCGGATACATGCCGTCCTTTTTGTTTCAATTTGGCGCTACGAGCACAGTTTTCGGTGCATCCGATGCAGATTTCTCGGTCACATTCTCGCTCGTCCGAGATGCGGAACTGATTTTTTCCGCTGTGCTTTGCCTGGTACATGGCATCGTCCGCCGCACGGTAAAGCGCCTGATAGGTACACAATTTGGAACTCATATAACAAGCGCCAATGCTCATGGATAGGGGGATATCGGGATAATGGAAAAATACAGTTTCCTTTATCACCTGACTGAATTCTTTCAGATTTTTTTGGGTATAATCGATGGAAACGTGATGAGGGATAAACACCACAAATTCGTCTCCGCCCAGACGTACCTTCCAATCAGAGGGTGGGAAAAATTTGTCCAAAACCCGGGCAAAGTTTACAAGCAGTTGGTCACCTGCCATGTGGCCCTGGGTGTCGTTCACCTTCTTGAAGTTGTCGATGTCAATGAGAATCAGCAGTCCTTCCCAGCCACCCTTTGCCACATATTCTTCCAGTTGCTGTTCAAAGGCAGCCCGGTTCATCAGGCCGGTCATCCGGTCGGTGTTGGCCTGCTTTTGCAGACTTTGCTTGGAGCGTATCTCTTCGTCAATGTCCACAAACCGACCCACGGCGTAGTCGTTCAGACTATCCTGCACATACCGTACATCCACCCGATACCAGGTGGTTCTGCCGGGGGAAAGGGTCAGGATGATTTCCCGCTGGGTGCTGCGCAGTCGGAACATTTCATGCAGCAGGGCACAAAGCTTCTGTTCAGAGTCCAGTTGGAAGGCGGTGTGGGAGTCAAGGTGCATGAAGCCAGTAATTTCATTTCGACCAATGAACAGATGACGGTTGTTCTGGATGCGGAACACATCTTTTTTGTAATCAAATTCAAACAGCGGTTCCTCAATCAGTTTGGAGAACTGGTGAATCCGGTCGCTTTCCGCCTTCATGGCACGGAGATAGTGGTTTTTCTGCGCCAGGAAAAACAGTGCAAACAAGCCGCCGATACCAATTACGGCACCACTTACCGGCATCCAGTAAAGGGAAACAAGTTCGCCTAGGCTGTATTCCACCTCTACCCGGCTGTTTTGGTACACCATATCCTGGACGTCTTCTTCGGTCAGGCTTGCGATGTAGCTGTTAAACAGACGCATAAGCTGACCGTCCATATGAGAAGTGAATCCAATGGAATAGGAATAATGCTGGTTGTTTCTCCATTCCAGCTTCAGGTCATCGTAGATATGCTTTTTTTGGAGATAGGAGTTCACCGCATAGGCATCCAGCATGATGCTGCGGTTTTTGGAGTAGAGCAACTGGCGCATGGAGTTCTGGATGTTGGCGGATAGAACCTGCACATTTTCATAGTCAATCTGCTCCACATCCGGGCTGGAAACAATCACCGCATAGCTTGTGAAATAAGGACTGGACAACCGCAGGTCAGCTTCCTCCACAAGAGAAGCATCCAGCGGTACACAGGCGATTAAATCCACCTCGCCTCGCTTTATCAAATCCACCCCTTCCAGATAGGTGGAAGCAACTACAGGCTCATAGGAAAGCCCGGTAGCGGCAGCAAAGTGTTGCAAGAAGGTTTGGGCAATGCCCCGCACCTCATGCTTGTTCTCGAACTGCAAAGGGGCGTTTCCATCAAAAAACAGCACACGCAAGGTACCCAAATTTTGCACGTATTCCGTATCTGTGCTGGAGAGGGAAAAGACCACGTTTTTCTGGAAATAGGTGCGATACAACTCGGTTTCCAGCTGGGGGTAAGCCTGTGCCAAGCTGTACATGGCATCATTCAGTTCATCCAGCAAATCCTCTCGGTCGTGGGAAACGGCCATGTAGTAAGGACTGGGGGCAAACCGGGCAATGGAACGCAGATTTTTCTCCATGGATAGGTCCACGTTCAGGGTGGCGTCTATCTGGCCGGCTTTCAGGGCCTCCAAAACCTGCTTAAAGCTGTCAAAGGTAACCAGTTCATAGGTGAAGCCGGTAACCTCGGCAAATTTTTCCAGAATAGAGTGGCGTTTCTCAAAACCCCAATAGGTACCAATGCGGATACCATCCCAGTTGCTGTAATCGTTGGCAACCCATTTTTTATCATCATCGGGTACAGCAAGGGTGAGGTAAGAGGTGCCGTATTTGGTACGGGAATAGAAGAATTTGTCCTGTAGGCTGGGCATATAGTTCATGGCGCCCATCATGTCGATTTCGCCCTTTTCCAGCATATCCATCAAGGTGGTGAGCTGGGTGTTAATATTCCCTTCCACTTGGACGTATTCGTACTCCCAGTTGGTGTATTTACTTAACTGGTTCAGGTAGGCAACGGTATATCCAACGGGCTGGCCATTCTCGTCAATTTCGGTCAGTCCTGTTTGGATGGGGAAACCTACTCGAACAACCTTGTTTTCCTCGGCATAAACGGGGCTGGCAAGGGTGAACCAGCCATAGCAACAAGCAAAAACAATAAAAAGATAAGTCAGAATCTTGGAACGAATGGCCACAAAACAAACCTCTCCTTTAAGATTGTGTCATTTAAAACACGGTGGTCCATATTATGGAAAAAACCACACCAGACGCACCACATAATAGTATGACGGGATAGTACAATGATGCAAAAAGCATCCTGTGTTTGAAAAAATCCATCACAGTTTTTATTATATCTCCACTAAAAGAGTTTGTCTATTGTAAAATGATGCGAGATTTTGCAATAAAGTAAAAAATAAGACAGGTTTAGCTTGAGAAATTCCTAACGATGATAGTGCTTTTATACATTTCTGAATGCCATAATCAAAACGGACTTGGCATAATTCACAATGGATTTTGAGCTGTTTTCCTGGCAAAATTTTTGTAAAATCTGCCCTTGCTTACCTTGTCGAAAAATCCATGGATTGACCTGTTAAAACATATGGTGAATAATTGTCTTTTTAAAGAAAATCATGTCGCAATATCGCACAAAAATTGCCAAAAGAGAAAATTCTTTCAAAAATATTGAGCCATACGTAAAAAATCGGTTGTATCTTACCATAAAATTTGGTAAAATAAGAATACCAAAACAACCGATTTTGTAAGGTACTGGGACAGGTGTGTGAAGGATGCAGATTCGCACAAAAATCCCATCAAAAAACAAGAGAGTGAATGCCCCCATCAATGCGAGTGCAAACGGGTGAGACGGTTCCCTTTTCTACAAGATACGCTTATCCAAGATTCGTGGTGCTATGGTGTTAAAATTTTGTGTCGCAACGGCGGCACAAAGGAAAAAAGGGGGAGAGAGTGGTGAAACACAGACAGTCCGCGCAGCGCAGGCTGCGGGACAAATTTCCGTTTATGTTTACCGCAGGATTTGTGGTTTTGGCACTGGTTGCTATTTTTGTGTCCATGCAGTACAGCCAGCGGATGCAAGAGTTGTTTGAAAATCAGGCCAAATCCAAAATCCAGCAGGTAACAAATCAGAATGTGCAGATGATGCGCACAGCAGTATACAGCCGCAGAGATTTCCTGTACGCCGTTGCTGCAACCATTCAACATAATAACGTAACGGACGTGAATCAGCTGCTTGCGCAGTTTGGTTCATATCTGTCCATCTACCGTTTTCACGATATGGCCATCATGACCCCGGATGGGGTTTGCCGTACCACCAGAGGCAATGTGCTGAATCTGAAAAATAGCGACATGTATTCTATTTTTGAGGATGGAAGCTGGAAGATTCAGAATCTTTCGGATACGGATGGGCAAGGTACACCTTTAAATGTGTTTGGTGTTCCGGTGATGAACAACGGCAAGGTACAATTTGTCTTAATGGCTTCGCACAACATGCGTTCCTTGCCGGATGTGGCCAATTTACTTCATTTTGAGGGTTATGGTCAAAGTGCGGTGCTGGATGCAGAATACCATGTGGTAGCCCGCACTGAGGAACAAGATGTGGGAGAGGTGCTGAAGGCGCAGGGACTTGACCTGTCCCAAACCAATCCCATGGGAAGTGAAAACCGGTTTATCCAGTTCCGGATGAACAACACGGATTACCTGGGGTACTGCCAGCCCATGGGCGTTGATGATTGGTATTTAATGACCTATGTGAGTCAGGGCTATCTGAATCAGGAAATGAACGATTTCCGCACCAACATCCAGAGAGGCGTACTTATGGTTGTGGCGCTGGTTGCAACCTTCTGTATCTTATTCCTTTTGTACTATGCTCGTCACAAAAAGTCTATCAATCATATGATGTTTGACGACACACTCACCGGGGCAAAAAACTATGAGTTTTTGAAGATTCGGTTTGAGGAGCAAAACTGGGCTGGCAGTGAACACATTGCCCTTGTGGTAATGGATATTGATAAGCTGAAGCTGATTAACATGCTTTACGGCATGGCGGTGGGTGACCAGGCGATTTTATACCTGTACCATGCTTTCCGGCGGGTATTGCCCACCGATGAAATCTATCGTCGGCATGCGGATGAATATGTTGCCATTATCCGGTATACCACACCGGAAAATCTGGAGGAAAAACTCCACCAGCTGAACAGTGAAATCCAGCGTGGTGTGCGCCAGAACGAGGTGTGCAACATGAAGGTGTCCATGGGTGTGTGCCCCACCGAGGGATACAGCACCTTCCGGCGGATTTACGGCAATGCCATCATTGCAAAGCGAGAGGTGAAGGGCAGCAGCCAGCACTTCTATCGCATCTTTGACCAGGATTTAAGCGAGCAGTTTTTGCAAAGTGGGCGGATTGAAAACGAGTTTGCCCTTGCGCTTAAAAACGAGCAATTCCATGTTTGGTATCAGCCTAAGGTGGATTTGGATACCGGAGAAATTGTGGGGGCGGAAGCTCTGGTTCGCTGGAAAAAGGAAAGCGGCCAGACCGTCTCTCCTGCACGGTTTATTCCTATCTTTGAGCAGAACGGTCAGATTGTCCGTCTGGACGAGCGGGTCATCCGCAATGTATGCCGGGATATTCAGGACATGAAAAAACGGGGCATTCCCGTTGTGCCGGTTTCGGTAAACCTGTCCCGCCTGCATCTGCACCATCCGGGCATCGTCAAGCGAATTGACGAACTGACCGCCCAATATGGCATTGAACACGATGAAATTGCCATTGAAATTACCGAAAGCGCCTTGCTGGATGCCAAGGACAGCCTGCGAGAGCTGATGAGCCAGCTGCACCAGAGAGGCTACCGTGTGGATATGGACGACTACGGTTCGGGTATGTCCGGTATTGGTTCTTTGGCGGCTCTTCCCTTTGATACCATCAAGATGGATAAGAGCTTTGTGGACCACATCGGTGACCGCAAGATGGACGTTGTGATTAAGTCCACCATCCAGATGGCAAGAGAATTGAATCTGGAAATTGTGTTCGAAGGAATCGAAACAGAGGAGCAGGCGGAATTCCTCCGCAACAGCAAATGTAAGATTGGCCAGGGCTATTACTTCTCCCGCCCATTGGAACGCAGTGACTATGAACGGTTGCTGCTGGAACGTGGGACGAAACGGGAAGGGGTCACTGACGCCCGGTAACGAAGAGAGAAGTAATAGATGAAGAAGAAAATTAGTCTATCCATTGTTTGGACCATGGTTGCGTCCAGTGTCTTGATGCTCTTTGCGTTTTTTACTGCCATCTCTTGGCGGCAAGAGGTTCTGCAAATTCGCTATCTGGAAGAATACATTGACCAGGTGCTGGTGACGGCCCAGGCGCTGGCGAATAAGCACTATGACCGAAAGGAATATGAGTTTAAGCTGGAGCAGACCATTCAGTTTATGCCTACCCGCACCAACACTTTGATTTTCGCCATAGATGCAACGGATGGGCGTATGTTGGGGCTGAGTGCTAATAACGAGCAACGAGTGGAGCTGCAAGAAGGCCAAACCGATGCCCAGCGACTGCAAGAGTTGAAAGGTTTGTTGGACGGGGAGGTTCACAAGCTGAAGATCAATAAAAAAAATGCCTGCATCATTGTGGCGGAAAAATCCGGCATCATTTTTGGCGTATGCGTGGACAGCGATGAGGAATGGACCTCTACCTTGTTTTACCTGGTTCTCATGGGTAGCATGTTGCTGGTGGGCACCGTTGCGGTCATCGTTGTATTGATTTACCGTATGAATCGGAGTGTGATTCAGGACGTTGTCAGCCTGAAAGAAGGAATTGACCAGTTCCTGAGTGGACAGCGAGAGGTGCATTTTAGTGCCAATGGTACTCCGGAAATGGCCCAGATTGCCCAGTCCATGAACAAGATGGTCAACACATACGACCAGAAGTCGGAGCGTACCAGCCAGATTATTTCCATGATGGGCAACCGGGTGGCGGTGTTTGAGTACCTGGAAGATTTGCACCAGGTGTTCTACTCCCGCAATATGCCCGGTATGTTTGAGATGACACCTCAGCAGTGGGAAGAGCGTTTGATGTCCCAGATACAGGAACAGGAGTTTAACCTGAATGTGGACTCGGGCGATACCCATTCCCAGCGGCATATCACCGAAAGTGGCCGGGTGGTGGAACTGCAATACACCTTCTCTGGCAATAGCTGTTTTGGCATTGCCCAGGATGTGAGCGAGCAGTACGAAAACCACAAACAGCTTTCCGAAAAGCTGAAACAGGCCACCGAACAGGCCGAGCGGGACGCCCTCACCGGATTGTACAATCGGCAGAAATCCACCTTGTGGATTAACCAGTGGATTGAGGGGCAGAAAAAAGAAGGCACCATGCTTTTGATGGATTTGGATAACTTTAAGCGTGTCAACGATGAAAAAGGCCATCCAGAGGGGGATTTGGTGCTACAGATTACCGCTAAGGTGCTGGAAGAAAGCTTTGGTGAAGAGGACGTGAAAGCCCGCCTTGGTGGAGACGAGTTCATCGTCTTTATGCCCTATATTTTAAGCGATGAAGAGTTGCAGAAAAAGCTGAATGCTTTTATGGATAACTGCTATAAGCATCTGGAGCCATACTATCGCAATCAGCAGCTATCAGTAAGCATCGGTGTGGCCTTTGTCAACGATGAAATCCATAACTTTGATGAATTGTATCAGTGTGCGGACGCAGCCATGTATGCCGCAAAACGGCAGGGCAAAAACCGCTACTACATCAATGAGGAGAACAACGTCTGCAAAGGGAATACCTGCAACATGTGCAAAGGCAACTGTATGCGCAGACGGCGGCTTTTCAACGATTAAGCGTTTTATCTGTGGATTTTTAAGACAAATTGTAGGCAATGCAATATTGATATTCAAACAGCCCCCTTCCCATCTGGGAAGGGGGCTGTTTGTCGCAATCACAAGGGAGAGGGGTATAAAACCGCATTCATTAAATTCTGTAAGACAAAAACCATAGCACAGTTTTAACTGTAAGCATGGCTATACAACACGGGAAAATTCCACGAAATCAACCATGGACGGGATAGGTTGTGAAAAACTGTATCTCAAAAAAATTGCGCCAGCCGAAAGCGGATGCAGAGAGCATGCACGCTGTTTGGCTGGCGCAGTTGCTTGTTATTAAAAGGTTAGTAGCAGGGGTTTAGTGCAGACCCATGGGGGTAATTTGGCAGTATTCCTCGATGCTGCCACCACGCTTGAAGCACTCCAGAATCTGCTTGCCCACGGGGTGAAGTTCCTCCACGTCGTAGGCTTCCAGCTCTTTGGCGAAGAAATCATACAGAATCTGTGCGCCCTTCTGGTAGCCCTCCATGCCCATCTGTTCCTGGGTTTCGGGATGGAGGAACGCAGAACGAATTTCCTGACCGTCCACCTTCATTTCCTTCATGCAGTAGCCCAGCAGAGAGCAGGGAGCGGGGGCCAGACGGTCCATCTTCATGTTTACACCGCCACGGCGAGCCAGATATTCACGGGAAATCCACTCAGCGGCAAAGCCCACCTTGTAGATGCCGATGTGCTGATTGGGAATCAGAACGTAACGGGTGTTGGGGCAGTTGAGAATCTGCTCCAGCAACAGGTTTGCCTGCTTCACCTTTTGACCGGTGGCAAAGGGCCAGTAAGAGCCTACACCCTCACTTGCAAGGGGAGAGTTGCCGCTGATGCTGGGGTTTTTAAACCCACGAGGTGCCACCAGCCGCCACAGCCATGCCAGAGCAGGGGGGATAACGTGCATCAGGCCCATAATGCCATAGTCGGGATGTTCGGCACAGGAGGGCGGCATACGCACACCAAAGCTGCGCACATCCACTTCCACCGGCTTTTCCACAATGTTGTCCACCATCTTGCGGGGAACAATGACACGGGGGTTGGGGCAGGGCTTTCCGGTGGAGTCCATGGTGTGTTCCCACACAAGGCAGGTTGCACCGGGCACACCCTGAATGTTGAAAAAGACCAAAGGCTTTTTGCTGTGGATGGTAATGCGCTCGTACATGGGGTCGGAGCCATATTCCGTGATGCCGTCCACACGCAGGAACCAGCCGTCCTCGCCGTCGTACAGGGCCAGCTTGCCGCTTCCGGACTGGAAGGAGGGATGGCAGATTGCCATATCGTCGGTGACGGGGTAAATGGTACAGGTGTCGCTCATGTGCAGGTAGTCCTTGTCACCACTTTCCAGGTTTACACCCAGAAGCACCCGGCCGTCCATGACCCGGTGTACATCCTGCAACAGCTCACTCTTGCCGCCGCCGGAAGCACCTTCGTGCATCATGACCATTTCATTCTCATAGGGGGTCACAATGCGGGCAGCAGAGGCATGGGCGGTAACCCAGCCTTCGTTTTCGCCAATGTCCAGCAGTACGCTGTAAATACCCTTTTTGGCGGAGGGGCCGGGATACAGGTTGTAGGCGAATACCTCATGACGGTCATCCAGTCGGTTGTGTACGCAAACCTGACGGCCGTCAAAATGGGTGTGACGATAGGGAGGAGCCACATACACAATGGCACGGGGGCGGAAGTTATGTACATCATTGGCTTTTACAAATGCCTGCAACTGGGACAGGGCAAAGGCAAAGAAGGCGGCATTCCGGGGGCAAACCAGCAGAGCCTCATAGCCGTACTCGTAGCCACCTGCCATGAAGGGAACCAGAATTAACTCCTGCCGGGCCAGCCAGCGGTAGGTGTCCTCTTTCAGGGTGTCAAACTCATAGCCGTACACATCCCGGAAACGGGGCTTGTCGGTGGGCTTGTTATCGCCAATGCGCATGCAATCCGGGTCACGGCGGCGCATATAGTCCTCGGTGAAGTTCACCACTGCGCCGTTTTTACAGCGCACCACGTCGGCCTCCTTCACCAGCTTGCCGTTCACATCATAGCAAACGTCCAGCTTCATGGTGCTTTTGTTGCCAAAAATCAAATCATACAGCATCTCTTCCGTTTGTGGAACAATGACGCTGGGACTGTTGTTCAGGATGGTTTCCAGCTCACTGGGCAGGATAAATTCTTCCAGCAAAACACTCATGGTGTGTCCCCCTTCTTCCTATTATAAATAATCAAGTTACAGAATTATGGTATCAGATTCTTCTGGGTGTTGTCAATTCGCTAAGGTGAAGTGGGAAAATGCCGGCTGTGTTTTCATCAAGTAAAGAGCGGTTTTATTTTTGTTTTAAAAGAACAATCTCGGATAGAGTTATTGAAATAAAATTAAAACTGGAAAAATATTTTTATTACGAAAAAATTTCTCGCATAAAATCTGTTTGTCTTACAAAAACAAAGTTGTGGAAATATGGAAAAGGATAAACCATATCCACTTCAAAATAGGGGGATTTTTACAGGAAAAACAGATGAAAGCCAAGTTGTCCAAAGGTATAACCTGTTTGCAATAAAAAGACAAAGGTTTGGTGTCGGCAGGCCAATGAAAATCCAAAAAATTCTAGCGAATGTAAAAAAATGGATGATTTTTAGTGATTTGTGACATCTTCTCTTGAAGGAATTGATTAACAGGTGTATAATATAAACTACACTGCCTTGGTAAAAATACAAGTGCATTGTATAACTATATATTTTTTATTCATGTTGTGGGAGGGCGCTTTTTGGCAAGCGGTATCCTTCCCTTTCTGTTGGTGCAGGCGCGGTTAGTATCGCGTGAAATATGAGTGAAATAAGTGGGCCATAAGGCCCTCCTTCCCATTTATATATAAAAGAGAAGACAATAAATTGCAAACATCAACCCCTTTCTTTTAAGCGAGAAAGTGGAGCGATTTCGACGAAAATCTTAAGAAAAAAGGAGCAACATGAGCAAAAAGCAGTTCGATGGTAGTCGTCAATGGCCGATTTGGGTGCTGTGGTTTGTGGTGGTAGTGACCGCAATTTACAGTTGTTTTGCGATGCGCAACAATGCAATTCGCAATACCGACGAAACAATGAAGAACCTGATGGTGAACACCTCCTTGCAGGTACACCAGCACATCAGTGAAACACTGCGGCTGATGGAAAAGATCGCTTCTCGTGTCAGCCAGGAGTCCATTGCCGACCCGGAAAAAAGCGTGGAAGAGCTGGAGCCCTTCCGCATCAGCAACAATCTGCGGAATTTGAGCGTGGCCGCCCTGGATGGAACTTCCTGGATTGCAACGGGAGAGAGCATTAACCTTGCCAATCGGGATTATTTTGAAAAGGCGGTGGCAGGGGAAAGTGCCGTCACCAACATGGTGTTCACCCTGACCGACGGCAATGCCATTGGTGTTTATGCAGTTCCCATTACACGGAACGAGCAGGTTGTGGCGGTGCTGTGGTGTTCAGTGCCGGCTTCGGATTTGTACAAGCAGCTGGGCCTTGCGGGCATGGAGCACTACGGCGAGGTGTTCATCATGGACAGCGAAGGCAACGTGGTGGCACAAATCAAGGTGGAAGAGGTAAACTTCTATAACTATGTCATGCAGATGGACCGAAAAAATCTGACGGAGATGCAAGCCATGCAGCAGGATATTGCTCAAGGGCGATCCAATACGCGTGGTATGAATCTACGACAAGGTGATATCCGGGTCTATTACTACCCCATTGGGGTGGAGGACTGGTGGATGGTGGCGGAAGTACCTGTTTCCACGGTGCAAAAGGTCTCCATGGAGCAGATTCAGGTGGTGGTAATCGCCAGCGTGGTTATGTTGGTGACGGTAACCGTTACCTGCCAGCAGATTATCAAACAGTCCCGCAAGATGGCTCGTCAGTTGGCACACCAGCTGGAAACCGACCAGCTAACCGGCGGATACAACGATGTGTATATGCGTCAAAATCTGCCTAAGGTTTTGCAAGCGGAGCCGGACACAAAATTTGTGATGCTGGACTTTAAAATCAACAATCTGGATGCCCTTGTGAAACTGGAAGGACTGGAAGAAACCAACCAGCGATTGCGTAACCTTCATAAGGCAATCCAGGCAACCCTGCAACCGGGAGAAATTTTGGTGCACCACTTCTTCGGCTCTTTCATGCTGTTGAAACGATATGATTCCATGGAACAGACGTTGAACTGTGTGGAACGGCTATCTTCCTTGGATAGCGGAGCCAAGATGCAGTTTGGCATCTATCGGATTGAGCCGGGGATGGAGGATTTCGATACCATCTGTATGTACACCACCGTGGCCCGTGGCCATCTTGAGGAAAATACAAACTATGGTATCTATTCCAACAAGCTGTACCAGAAGGATTTGGAACAGGACCGGCTGGAGCGTGCCATCCAGCGGGGTGTGGAAGAAAAAGAATTTCGCGCCTGGTTCCAGCCTAAATATTCCGCAGATGGAAGCAAGCTTGTGGGTGCAGAAGCGCTGGTGCGTTGGTACCAGGGAGATACGGTGGTGGCGCCCTATGCTTTTATCCCTCTGGCCGAGCAGACAGGTCAGATTATGGACATTGACCTGTGTGTGCTGGAGGATGTGTGTTGCCAGATTCGTCACTGGCTGGATGAGAAAAAGCAGGTGGTGCCGGTATCGGTTAATATGTCCCGCAACTATCTGGACTCCGATGACTTCCTGAAAAGAATCTGGACGATTGTGGGGAAATGGCAGGTGCCTACCCGCTTGCTGGAATTTGAGATTACGGAAACTTCCTTGGAAGGCAATGAGCAGAATCTTCGCCGGGCTATCTCTGCCCTGCATGACATGGGCTTTACCGTGGCGCTGGACGATTTTGGAACCGGGTATTCTTCCTTGAAAAACCTGATTTCCATGGAGTTTGATACCATCAAGATTGACAAGGTGTTTGTGGATGGAATTGGACTGCAAAAGTGGAACAATGCGGTGGATTACTCGGTGAGCCTTGGCAAGAAGCTGAATGCCATGATTGTGGCAGAGGGTGCGGAAACCAAGGAACAGTGCGAATACCTCCAGCAAAAGGGCTGTGATGCCATCCAGGGGTACTATTTCTCCAAACCTTTGCCCAAAGAGGAATTTGAACAGTTGATGGATTGATTGAAATCCGTTTAAGCAAAAACCCCCACACCGTCAGGTAAGACGATGCGGGGGTTTTACTTTGTTGTAAATCAGCAGGGTTACTGACCCAGGCCAGCCTGTGCCACCTTCATCATAATGGCGCATTCCATCCGCTTGCGGAACAGCTTACAGCCATATTCATAGATGCCGGTAATGGCACCGGTTGCGTGGTAAGCGTTGGCGGGACAGCCACCGGAGCAGTACAGCTTTGCCCAGCACTGCTCACAGTCGGGACGTGCATAGGCGTTGCAGGTCTTGAACTCGTCCCGCAGGGCGGTGTTGGTGATGCCATCCCACACGTTGCCCAGACTGCACTCCTTGTCGCTTACGAACTGGTGGCAGGGGAACAGCTCGCCCCAGGGGGTAACTGCCACATACTCAGTTCCGCTTCCGCAACCAGAAATACGCTTGTAGATGCAGGGGCCGTGATTCAGGTCAATCATGTAATGATAGAAGGTAAAGCCCTTGCCTTTGCTCTCCCGGCGGAGCATCTCCTTGGCCAGGATTTCGTACTGCTCCATAATCTTGGGCAGGTCCTCTTCGGTGAGGGCATAGGGGTCGCCAGGGGCGGCCACAACCGGCTCCATGCTCAGCTGGTCAAAGCCCAGGTCAGCCAGGTGGAAGATGTCGTTGGTGAAGTCCACGTTGTTCCGGGTATAGGTGCCACGGACGTAGTATTCCTTGTTGCCACGAGCCTGAGCAAACTTCTGGAACTTGGGCACAACGATGTCATAGCTACCCTTGCCAGCGTAGTTTTTGCGCAGACGGTCATGAACCTCGGGACGGCCGTCCATGCTCATAACCACGTTGTTCATCTCCCGGTTGGCGAATTCGATGACTTCATCGTCCACCAGCATGCCGTTGGTGGTCAGGGTGAAGCGGAACTTTTTGTTGTGAGGCTTTTCCAGGCTGCGACCATAGGCCACCAGCTGTTTTACCACATCCCAGTTCATGAGAGGCTCGCCGCCGAAGAAGTCCACTTCCAGGTTGCGGCGCTTGCCGCTGTTGGCAACCAGGAAATCCAGTGCCTGCTTGCCCACCTCAAAGCTCATCAAAGCGTGGTCGCCCTGATAGTTGCCCTGGCTTGCAAAGCAGTATTCGCAGTTCAGGTTGCAGGTGTGGGCCACGTGCAGACACATGGCCTTGATGCCGTCCGCCCGCTTTTTGAAGTCAAAGGCCAGGCCGGCATAGCTGTCCTCGGCGAACAGCTTGCCTGCGGCTTCCAGAGCGGCCACATCTTCCAGGCACTGACGCAGGTCAGCCTCGGTTACGTCCTCCCGCTGGCTGTATTTTTCCAGCATTTGACGGATGATTTCCTCAGGGGAATGGGTTTTGTACAGACCGATTACATCATAGGCTACCTCATCCACCACATGAACGGAACCACTAAAGGCGTCCACAACGATGTTATAGCCGTTAAGTTTGTATTGATGAATCATAAGTACACTTCCTTTCTTTTGTGTAGATTTGATTTCACTCTATGTAAACCCACAGTGCAAAAAACTGCGGGACAAAACGCAAAAAATACCGCCTGCACACGGTTTGTGGCAGGCGGTACGACGCAGGCAAAATCAGGCATTCTTGTCGTTCTTATGCTCGCACATCTGGTTAGCAACACCGCAGGAGGTTTTGCAAGCAGACTGGCAGGAAGTCTGGCATTCGCCACAGCCGCCGGTCTGTACGCTCTTGGCCAGGTCGCGGGTTTCGAGAGTCTGAATCCGGTTCATCGATACACCCTCCTTTCTATACCAATAAAATTTCTCGGCAGAAAACTGCCAGAAATACGGTTTTATTATACAATGTGGAACGGGGTTGCGTCAATACTCTTTGGAAGGGTTTGGAGCAAAGGCCATCCAGACAAAAGCGGGAATTCCATAGGCGAAGATAAGCATATAGCGAATCTCGGCATAGGAGGGGGCGCCCAGCACCATTCCCACCCAAACCAGCAGGGCGGGAACAAAGGCCAAAATGCGATGGGGCTGGCCTTTTAACCCCATCAGGATGCAAAGGGCAAGCACCGTATAAGCCAAAAGGGCAGGCGGGAAAAACTGCGCCCGGGCTTCTAGCTCATCCCGAAGCCAATGGGAGCCAGTGAAATAGCCCACAATGTCCTTGGAGTAAATGCCGTAAGCCCCGTTGGAATCCTCGTAAGGGAAGGAGTAGCTTTGGGTGGAAAACCGAGGGTTGGTGTAAAGGGCGGTTTCCATCAGCCACGCCTTGGTGTAAGAGCCGAGATTTTGGGGCATAAGTTCCAGCCAAACCCCGATTAAATCCCGCTTTCCCTGTCCAGTACCGAAATATTCCAGCTGAAAACCGGGGCTGCGCTTGATGGGGTCAACGCTGGAGGGGCTGTAACAGGCGGCCAGTTCTTCCAGTGGAATCACCCGGGAAAGTTGCTCCTGCTGGGCGGGGGTGAAGGCTTCGGGGGAGTTGGAGGCCACAAAGCCAAGCTGTTGCAGGGGGATGGCCCAGGCCTCAGCGGTTAAGGGGCTGGAAAGTCCCAGTCCGTCATACACCGGCCCGGTTACCAGTTTGATGACCAGCAAAAGGGGCAGAAGGGTCAAGGCGGCTTTTTTGCGTACTCCGTGGAACAAAAGGATGCCCACCGTACCCACCACACAGATAAGCCAGCCGTTGCCCCGGAGCATGCACACCGCCAAGGTCAAAAGGCAGATGCGCACCTGACCGGAGCGGTGGTTCAGCAGCGCCCCTTTGGTTTGGGCAATGTCAAAAAGACAAAGGCTGTATGCCAAAAGTGTGCCGTTGAAGAGGGGGTCTTTCCAAAGTACAAGGCTGTGGAAGGCATACATGGTGGTGGAGCAAAACAGCCCGATGGAAAGGAGAATCAGCCAGTTTGGGGTTTGTTTTTGCCGCATCCACACAAGGCTGTAGGCCAGGATGCCTGCAATGGCGGTCATCTGGAGCAAACCCATGCAGTAAGCGCCCAGCTCCATCTGCCCCAGCATGGCAAAGGGTTTTAACACAAGTCCCAGCAACAGGGTGTACCAAATGGGGTGGGCGTCGTTCAGGCCGCCCTCAAAGATTTGCCGCAGTAATCCCACGGAATCCACATCCAGCCGCACCGGACCCCAGCAAAGGAACACCGGAAACCAGAATAACAGCAGAATTCCGGTGTAGCAAAGCCACAACTTAAAGGGCTTTTCCACTGGGGCAGAGCCAGAGGGACAAACCTTAGAAAGCTGAAAAATATACCCATACAGAATGGGGGTGCCCAAAACCGTGACAAACAGCCAGGCAAGGAAAAATCCCCTACCAAAGGGGAGCGTGCCGCTGAGTGCCAGTTGTCCCAGCAGGCAAAACCAGATGAACCCGGTTAGGGAAAAACAGCAGGCCGCCCATTTTTTGAAAGGAGCGGACAAGGCCAGCCGATAACCGAAAAAGAAGAAAGCGGCAAGCAACAGCACGGCAGGGGCGGAGGGGGCCTGTGCGGTTGCCAAGAGGCAGACCCAGGCGTAAACACCGGACAAAACCCCCGTTGCAAGGGTGCGGTTGTCATAGGTGGTGAGGGAACGGAGAAGATGCATGAGATACCTCCTTACTTGGACTGGGGTGGGTCACAGCACTGGATCGTGTGGGGGAAGTTGCCCCGGGTACTGCGCAGAGAGATGCCACTTTGGGTCATTTCTTGACAGCGCACCAAAAACCGTGCGTCAATTTGTTCCCCCGGTACAATCAGCGGAATGCCCGGTGGATAAGCCCAGACGTATTCCGCGGATATTTTGCTGATGGCATCCTGGGGGACAAGAGGATAAGCATACTGACGCAGGGCTGCAGAAATGGAACACCGACGGCGGGGGATTTCCACCGGAAGCGGAGTGGTTTGCACCGGAGCGTTACCCAGCTTGCGGTCGATGTCCAACAGCGCCTTTGCCAGCTTGCCCAGATGCTCCTGGGGTTCTGCCAGTCCCGTCATGGCAAGGACGTAGGTGGCACAGGCCATTTCCAGCTGGATGCCGTAGTCCTGCCGCAGAAGCTGGGCCAGTTCAGGCCCGGTAATGGCACAGTTACGGCAGGAGATGACCAGTTTGCTGGGGTCAATTTGATAGAGTAGAGGATGGCCGCTTAACTTATCCTTGCCATAGCCCAATACCTGAAGATGCGAAAGACTCTGGATGGCCCGGTCAAAGGATTCCAGAGACTTCCACCACTTTTCCATGGCCTGGGGGGCGTACTGTTCCAGATAATCCACACAGCCGTCCATGCTGGCTAAAAACAGGTAGGAGGGACTGCTGGTTTGGAAGATGGCCAGTTGTTGCATCATGGTGCTGGGGCTGACCCGGTCGCTTGCCAGATGAAGGATGGCGGTTTGGGTCAGGCTTGGCAGGGTTTTGTGCAGGCTTTGCACCACCACATCTGCCCCGGCTTGCACTGCACTGGTGGGCCAGCTATCCGAAAGTGCCAGGTGGGCGCCGTGGGCTTCGTCCACCAGCACCAAAGCGCCGTGTCGATGGGCAATCTGGCAAAGGGTGGTCAAATCCGACACAACCCCTTCGTAGGTGGGGCTGGTAAGGATTACAAGCTTGATGCCGGGATGTTCCGCAAAGGCACGCTCCAGCTGGAACGGGGTAATGGAGGCCATAATGCCAAAGGTTTCATCCAGCATGGGGACAAGATAGACCGGTTGCAGGTCCATCAGCTCCAGCCCATGGTAGACTGAACGGTGACAGCCCCGGGTGAGCAGTACCCGGTCGCCTGAGGCGGTCATGGCACGCATGGCGGCAAGGATGCCCCCGGTACTGCCGTTGACAAGATAAAAGGAGTGCCGTGCCCCCCAAAGTTTGGCGGCACGCTCCATGGACTGGCGCAGGATGTCTTCCGGGTGGTGCAGGTCGTCAAAACCGTCAATTTCCGTGATGTCAAGCCCGGCGCCCAGTGTTTCCAGATAGGGGGCAAACTGGGTATTCCGTTTGTGGCCCGGCATGTGCATGGCAAGCGGGCCGTTTTTTTGATGTTGCAACAGCATCTGCAACAGGGGTGGGGTGTTTGGTTTATGCATAGATTGTATGTCCTTTTTATGCGGTGAAAATGATGTATCAAGGATGAGTATACCATATTGTCCCCACCGTAAGATACAAACAACGCATAAAATTGCGAACCATTTATAAATTCTGCAAATCAATGCGCAACAATCAGCCGGAGTGTGTTATAATAAGGCTAAGATTTAACCTGAATTGACCGGGGTGGGGGGATACCTGTGCCCTGAAATAAAAGGAGGAAGTACGGTTTGCATCGTTTTCGTACCAGTTATTTAGGTTCGTCCCTTGCCTTTGTGCTTGTGGGACTGGCATTGTTGCTTTGGCCCGGTTTGTCCATCCGGGTGGTGTGCCTGCTGTTTGGCGTGGTGATTCTTGCAAAGGGGCTGGCATCCCTTTGGTCGGCTTGGAATCAGCCCAGTGGCCTGTTCCGGTACTGGAACTTCACCTTTGGCATCGCCGCCGGTGCGCTGGGCGTGTTCCTGTTGCTTCAGCCCAGTATGGTGGTGTCTGTACTGCCTATTGTGGTGGGATTGTTTGTTATCTTCGATGGGTTGATGCGGCTGGAGTCCGCCATCAGCCTGAAACAAGCGGGATATAGCCGCTGGTGGGGCTTTTTAGCTCTGGCCTTGCTCAGCGTGGTACTGGGTGTTGTAATGCTGGTCAACCCCTTTGCCACCGTGGAAGTCTTGGTAATGGCCATTGGTGTTATCCTGTTGCTGGAAGGAGTACTCAACTTGGCGGGAGCCATCTATGTAACCTCTGTCATGGGCAAGTTGGAGCAGATGATGGACCAGCAGGAGCGGGAGATGGAGCAGCTTATGGAAGAGGCTCAGGAAAACCGCAAACGCGCCAGCCGGCACGAAAAACAGCGCGAGGAAGCCATTGACGTGGAATACTGGCCCTCAGATGAGGAGTAAAAATAAACTGGGAAAAGCCCTCCGTGGAGGGCTTTTTCTTTGTAGCATCCCATTGGAAGGAGAGAGTATAAGTTGACAGAGATGCACCCCAAAAAGGAAGGGGTCACAAAAAAGATGCAACAGGCTGCCGCCATGTGCGGTGTGGGAGCAATGTTGTATCTTTTGGTGGCTCGACTCATGGTGTCCGCACTGGTTGCCATGAATGCCATCCCTCGTAACGAAGCGCAACTTTTGGTAACCCAGGGGGGCATCACTCTGGTGGCGATTTTCACCGCTTTTCTCATTATCTATGTAATCCACCCGGTGCGAGGCTTGGAACCCCTGGGGATTGTAAAACCACGGCAGGGGTGTGGTTTGTGGCTGTTTTTGGTGTTTTGGATCTTGATGACCACCGGAAGCGGTATGGGCGACCTCGCCACCCGCATCAGCCGGCAGGTTTCCGGTGCAGTTCATCTGCCAGGGTCGATTTGGGAACTGCTGGCTTGTGGGATGGTGTTGACCATTCTCCCAGCGGTGGCGGAGGAACTGCTCTTCCGTGGATTATTGCAAGGGTACTTACAGCCCTATGGCTTCTGGTTTGCGGTGATAGGACAGGCAGTGGTGTTTGGCTTGCTCCACGGGGATTTTGCCAGCTGTCTGGTGGCAACCATGGGCGGTATCGCCCTGGGACTTTGCCGCGCAAGCACCGGAAGCCTTGTGTGGGGGATTGTATTCCACCTGTACAACAATACCACTGCATTTGTGACATTATACAATGAACAGTACGGTATAGCGGGGGCGTTGCAGCTTGCCCTTCAGTATATTGTCCCCACCGTGGTATTGGTGGGATATGCCCTGAACCGGATTGTAACCAAAAAAACGCCCCAGTTAATTCGTGCCAGCGGTGCAGGAGTGGATGCACTGGCTCACTGTCATGTTTGGTTGGCATGTGTGGGAATCCTGCTGTTGCGGGTGATTTTTTAAGCAAAGGAGCAATTTGTTTTGACCGATGAACAGTTGATGGATTTGGCCCTGGAGCAGGCACGGCTTGCCGCCGCATTGGGGGAAGTGCCGGTGGGGGCGGTGGTGGCACTGAACGGAGAGCCCATTGCCATGGCACATAATACCAGAGAAACCGAAAAAAATGCCCTGCACCATGCAGAATTGCTAGCCATTGATAAAGCGTGTCAGGCACTGGGTGGTTGGCGGCTTTGGAACTGCGAGCTGTTTGTGACATTGGAGCCTTGCCCCATGTGCGGTGGAGCCATTATCAACAGCCGAATCAAGCGGGTGGTGTACGGTGCAAAGGACACGAAGGCGGGCTGCTGTGGTTCGCTGGTGGATTTGTTTGCCTATCCCTTTAACCACCATCCTGTGATTGAGTCCGGCTTAAAAGAAGAGGAAGCCGCCGCTCTTTTACAGGACTTTTTTGCAATGCTGCGGCGCAAACGAGAGGAGAAAAAGGGCAAATGAAGGAACGTGTGGTTTTGATTACCGGGGCAAGCCGGGGCATTGGTGCGGCTACCGCCCGGGCCTTTGCCGGGGCAGGGTATCGGGTGGCGGCAGGCTATCACACCAGCCAGCAACAGGTCCACCAGCTGGCGGCGGAGTTTCCTGGACAGATTGTGCCCTTTCAGGCAGATGTGTCCAGCCGGGAGGAGGTGCAAGCTTTGTTTGAACAGGTGGAACAACGGCTTGGCCCAGTGGAAATTTTGGTCTGCAATGCGGGGATTGCCCATCAGGAACTTTTCACCCAGATTACCCCCCAGCAGTGGCAGCAGGTGCTGGATGTGAACCTGAGCAGTGCCTTTCACTGCTGTCAGATGGCGTTGCCCTCCATGATTCGCCGCCGGTGGGGAAGAATTATTACCGTAAGCTCCATGTGGGGGCAGGTGGGAGCCAGCTGTGAAGTGGCCTATTCCGCCGCAAAGGCGGGTTTGATTGGCCTGACCCGTGCCCTGGCAAAGGAAGAAGGCCCCAGCGGCATCACCGTCAACTGTGTGGCGCCGGGTGTGATTGAAACCGACATGATGCAGGGCTTTTCTGACGAGGACAAGGAAGTGCTGGCCCAGGAAACGGCAGTGGGCAGCCTTGGCACCCCCATGCAGGTGGCGCAGGCCATTTTGTTCCTGGCTTCGGAACAGGCGGACTACATCACGGGACAGGTTCTTGGCATTAACGGCGGCATGGTGATGTGAATTGTCCTCACTTTTTTCCTCCCGGCGGCATAGCATGGAGGGAAAAGGAGGGGAGAGCAATGACCGTTGTAGAAGAAGGCGTGGACGTATCCCGCTATAACGGGGTCATCCGCTGGCCACAGGTATACCAGGCAGGCAAACGATTTGCCATTGTACGTCTGGGTTCCAGCACCCAGACGGGGCCGTATGTGGACCCATATTTTGCCCAGAATGTCCAGCAAGCTCACGAGGCGGGACTGCGGGTGGGAGCGTATTATTTCAGCTATGCAACCAGCGAGCAGGAAGTAATTGATGAACTGAATGTGTTCCTGCCCGCCTTACAGGGCTTAAAACTGGAATACCCGGTGTATGTGGATGCGGAAAGCAGTCAGCTTGCGGCACAAGGCCGGGAGAAGGCTACCCAGCTGGTGCGGTTCGCCATGGACATTTTGGACCAGCAGGGCTGGTACCCGGGATATTATAGCTATACAGATTATTTAAATCGCTATATTGATTACAATCAGTTGACGGATTATCCTCTGTGGGTGGCGGATTACCGGGGATATGTGGGACATCCCGGCTCGTATGGGGTGTGGCAGTATTCCTCGGTGGGGCAGGTGTCCGGCATCGATACCAACGTGGATTTAAATTACAGCTATACCGATTACCTGCCTTTGATTCGACAGGCTGGAAAAAATGGATACGGACAGCCGGAACCCTGCCGGGAGGAAGAATACTATCGTCTGTGGCAGTCTGCTCAGGCCAAGTTGGATGCCATTGGACAGATTTTGGACCAATAACCGGGGATTTTTGCTTGCAAACAAGGACAAAAACCCGTATCATGTTAAACAACAAGACTGGAATTTTTGCAACCACACAAGGAAGATAAAAGGAGCTGTGTCATGGAACAAAAAATTCGCGTGCGCTCGCTGGCATTTGTTGCGGTGGGATGTATTTTATTGTACTGGGCCTTGCAGAATCCTGCTCAAATTGGCGGATATGTAAGCGCTTTTCAAAAATTGATTTTGCCCTTTGCGCTTGGTGGGGCAATGGCGTTTATCCTGAACGTACCCATGCGCGCCATCGAGTCCTTTCTGCCGAAAAAGCTGGAAAAAGCCCGTCGTCCCTTGGCGCTGGTGCTGACTCTGCTTGCGGTGGTGGGGGTTCTGCTGGTGGTAAGCCTGTTGGTGGTGCCCCAGTTGCAACAAACCATCTGGCGGATTATCCAGCAGTTGCCCGGTTTTTGGCAGGAAACCCAGACCTTCTTAAATGAACTGATGGTGAAGTATCCCGCCTTGACCGAGTGGCTGAAAAACCCTGCCAGCATTGACTGGAACAGCATGGTGCGCAATGTGATTGGCTGGATGCAAACCAGCGGCATGATTCTGGTGGGCAACACGGTGAATGCGGCAAGCAGCCTTGTATCCGGATTTGTGAACTTCTTCATCGGCTTTATCTTTGCCATCTATCTGCTGTTTGGAAAGGAAAACCTGACCCGTCAGATTCGGATGCTTTTGTACGCTTGGACGCCGGAAAAGGTGGCGGACCGGGTGCTGGAAATTGCTCGACTGAGTGACAAGACTTTTTCCAGCTTTTTGTCCGGCCAGTGTGTGGAAGCCTGCATTCTGGGCTGTTTGTTTGCGGTGGGAATGCTGCTCTTCCGGATGCCCTATGTATTGCTGATTAGTGTTCTGGTGGCGGTAACAGCCTTGATTCCTGTCTTTGGTGCCTTTGTGGGCTGTTTTGTGGGAGCATTTTTGATTCTGATTGAAAACCCCATGCAGGCCGTGGTGTTTGTGATTTTGTTCCTGGTGATCCAGCAGATTGAGGGCAATCTGATTTACCCCCGTGTGGTGGGTGGCTCGGTGGGTCTGCCTGCCATCTGGGTGCTGGTGGCGGTCACCATTGGTGGTAGCGCCATGGGCGTGGTTGGTATGCTGGTGATGATTCCCGCCTGCTCGGTGCTGTACAGCTTGATGCGTACCGTTACCTGGAAGCGACTGCGAAGCCTGCCCATTTCCCGCAGTAAATACGACGTGGAGCATACCGTACAACCGGCACAGCAAATCAGCGAAGATTCCACTACAAAGCAAAATTAAAAACAAAAACCCCCTGCCCGGAAGGCTTAATAGTGATAAGGTACTATTTAGCTTTGCGAGGGGCAGAGAACGGTGTGACCGCAATGGTCACGCCGTTTTTCTGCGTCCAGGGGTAGATTTCGCAACAACAGGCTCGGAAATCACAGGAATCTCTACATCATCCACGAAGTTGAAATAGATTTTTACCTTCTGTACCCGCTTGCCGCTGGATTTGTCCGGTGGAAACACCTCAATTTTCTTGATATACTCATTGACTATCGTAGGTGTCAATTCCGGCACATCCACATACTTCTGTGTCAGGGCTACAAAGGCATCCACATCTGCACTCATGGTTTCCTGCGTTTCCAGCCATTCTTCCGTCACTTCAATTTCGAGTTTTAACCGCTCCTGTTCTGCCTCGTAATCGGCGGTCATTTTCTTGTACCGCTCCTTGCTTAGATCGCCCAGGACAAAATCCTCATAAAGTCGGGACAGAAGAACATCCAGGTCAGCCAGCCGTTTCTTGGCCTGCTCCACTCGCTTCCGATCTTCACGGATGCTGCGTTCCTGATCGGAACGGCGACATTGTAGCCATTCCTCCTGAAAACTCTCCGCATCCTGCCGGATATAGGCATTGACCGCCCGAATGCGCTCCAACACCAGTTCTCGCAGTACATCTTCCCGGATATAGTGGGCAGAGCAGGTGCCTCGACCGCTTTTGTAGCTGGAGCATACATAATGGTCTTGCTTGCCGTCAAAGCTTTTGCAGGTAGCAAAGTGCAGCTTATTCCCGCAATCGGGACAGAACAGAAGCCCGGAGAACAATCCCTGCCGTTCCGCTTTTGTGGGACGGCGTTTGTTTTTTCGCAACTCCTGCACCCTGTCCCACTGAGCCTGAGAAACGATTGCTTCCTGCGTATCAGGGAAGATACACATATCTTCGATGGCATTGGGAATCCGTTTTTTCAGCTTGTAGGATTTGGAATAGGTCTTGAAATTGCAGGTACAGCCGGTGTACTCCATCCGTTCCAGAATACCCGCAACCGATTGACCAATCCAATGGTAGGGGCGCTCCGGCATTTTCTTACGCTTTTTCGGGTCAGGATGGTTTTCCGACTGTTTGGCATACAGTGCCTTGGTAGTCAACACCTTATCCTGCTCCAGTATGCGGGCAATCTGTTCCGGCCCCTTGCCGTCAATAGCCAAGTTAAAGATGCGCTTGACTACTGGGGCGGCATCCTCGTCAATGATCCAATGGTCTTTATCGGCGGGATCAGTGCGATAGCCATAGGGCGGTTTTCCCAGATGCTTTCCGCTGGTGCCTTTCTGACGGAATACGACCCGGACTTTTTTGCTGGTGTCCCGTGGATACCATTCGTTGAACAAATTACGAATAGCGGCAAAGCCGTCGCTGTCACCTCGTTCACTGTCCACACCATCATTGACGGCGATAAAACGCACGTCGTAGCTGGGGAAAATGATGTCCGTGTACTGCCCAACGGTCAGGTAATCTCGACCAAACCTACTGAGATCTTTGACCAGCCAGCAACCGACAAGCCCCTGCTTAACCAGTGTAAAGCCTTCCTGCACGCCAGGGCGGTCAAAATTGGTTCCCGTATATCCGTCATCCACCAAAATTTTCAGGTTGGTGTAGCCATGCTCGGCTGCATACCGGGTTAAAAACTCTTTTTGATTCTGTATCGAATTTGATTCTCCATCCAGTGCATCCTCATTGCTGAGGCGGCAGTACAGGATGGTGATTTTCTGCTGATCCAACATAGCGTCCTCCTTTACGGTTGGGTCAGCTGACAGAATCGGTGTGCATGATGATATTGTAGCATGAATTTGAGTCTGT
The DNA here is from genome assembly GCA_018883715.1 of Candidatus Allofournierella pullistercoris. Lineage (GTDB taxonomy): Bacteria > Bacillota > Clostridia > Oscillospirales > Ruminococcaceae > Allofournierella > Allofournierella pullistercoris. The sequence goes on from JAHLFP010000001.1 coordinate 28,781, forward strand.
GTCATGAACAAAGCGCCTCCTTATCCGAGAAAATGAGCCGTTTTACCTTGTGGGTAAGCGGCTCATTTCCATCACATACAGTCTCCAGCAGATACCAAGTATTTCCGATTTTCCGTTCCACTGTACCGGTGAACGGATTCATCCGGTTTTCCCAGCGTTTCCGGCATTCTTCCAGAAAATCAATCGGCGGTTCGAAAATCGGGTCAAAGCAGGATTCAATGTCGATATAACCATAGTCGGGTTCGTTCATAAAATCTTTGTGTTTTCTCATGCAGTTTCCTCCATCAATTAAAGTTCCATATCGTGCGACTTGCGGCGGGAAGGCTGATCGTGCTGCTTTGTTTGCCGGGTTCGTGTCAAAATGGCGTCAAGAAAAGCCCGCACCTTTTCGGGTGCGAGCTTGACAGCTTCCAGATAAGGCCGTGCCTGTTCTTTCAGCGACTCGTATCGCTGTTTCCATACAGTGGCGCTCTTTTTCGCTTGTTGTAGCTTTTCCTCCAAACGGCTGTTTTCTGCCTTGGCAAGAATCCCATTGACCGCATAATCTTTGAGTGTGCTGCACTCGGATGGGGTCAAAGTGATATTGCCGGTGATCGTCTTTTTCCCCATGGAGCGGATTTCCTGTACGGTCAGGGCGGCAGTGCGCTGTTCTTTGGTCTGCCTTTGCAGGGATTGCAGCTCTTTTTGTTTTTTCTCAACGGCAGCCTGTGCGGTGTCCAGCGCCTGCTCTGTCTGAGCGATTTGAGCGGTCACATCTTCCAGCCGCTGCTGTTCCTGTGCTACCTTGAACTGGGTCACCGTCAGATGTTCCTCGGTGCTGCCACGCTCTCCACGCTCCACATCCGTATATCCGGCAGCTTTCATATAGTTGAAGAAATCGTCTTGCAGGACACTGTATGATGTCCGCAGGACTTTCTTGCCCTTGGCGGTCAAAAGCGGATTGCCCTGCTCATCCAGAGCTACCTTGGATTCCCACTTTTTACTGCGGCTGACCTGCATGATGGTCTCCTTGACTGTGCCCACAAGGGCCTTATCTTTGCACCGCTTCGACCAGAGAATCTGTTTTTCCACCACCGGGATATAGACCACGTGAAGGTGGTAGTGATACACATCCTGCCCCAGAGCTTCCGACATAGCCCGGTTGCGTTCATCGGCGTGCATGACGGCAGAGAGGATATACTGCTCACCGCCCACGATCTCTACGGCAGCTTTGTATGCGTCGGTGTAGAATTGCTTGGCATATTCGTAGCCGCCGTGATTGTGGAAATAGGCGGAGTTCACATCGAAAATCAGTTCCCCGTATTTCACCGCATCGGCTTTCAGACCACGGGTGGAGATGACACCATCGGCAATCATCTGATCGAACATAGCGGCATAGCTGTCGGTGGGAGCCTTGAAGTGGATATTCCGGTAGGTTTGGGTGGTATCAATATCCTGGTTGGAGTAGCTGTCCTTTTCCCGTTCGTTATGCTCCTGCACCTTCGCCACATCATCAAGGGTGGGCAAGTCCTGGTTACGGGCAAAGGTGCGGTCGATTCCGTCGTTTCTGGCCATACAAATCAGCTCCTTTCTGTTGTGCGGCAGACGGCTGGGGGACGGGGATGCACTTCCTGCGGGAAGTGTAATAACCCACTATGACACTTTCATCCCGAAGGGCTGCAAAGTGCCGTGGGCTCTCCGAGGGGGAATTGCGGTCATTGCGATGACCGCTGCTGAACTGCCCGGAAACCGTCTGCATCGCTTCCTGTTGTTCAGCCCGGACAGCCGATGTTTTGCGAAACATCAGCCATCCGGCGGCAGCGAAAAATCGAATGTTTTCGCCACCTGTCCACAGCAATACTGCGGTATTGCCATGGGGACGGGAGATACGGATAACAGGAACGGCGGACATCATTTGTCCCTCCGCTTCTGCCATACGAGGTCATAGCCAAGGGCATCGGCAAGCTGTACCGCCTCTACATACCGCAGAGACTCCCGCTGGAGCTTGTTGGACAGGTTTGAAACGCTGTCGCTCCAGCCGTAATCCTCGGAAAGCCGGTCAACGACTTCCTGCATCGTATAACCGGAACGCACGATGTACGACTTGATTTCATTCCTCAAATTGGATTTCATGGAAAACACCTCATTCTTTCGTAAAGTTAGTTTGCCGTGGAGAACACACGCTGCACGGTACAGTTAATCTTAATTACTTCTCAAAAATCGCTCAGAACTGCGTTTGTGAAGAACTGTCCGCAATAGTACCCCATCGACTTTGCCATTAGGTGGGCTTGCAAGCGAAACCGTGAAAATAGCCACCTTCCCGCATACCACCATCACCATTCTGTAAATCACCGAATAATGATTTGTGTTCTGCTTATGGTAGTGTTTTTCACTGTTTGCACAACCATTGATTGGGAAGTGCGGATTTTAGAGCGCCCTCTGAGCCGAACAATAAAAAATGAACTTCTATTTTTTGCGTTCGTGTGTTCCTTCGTTCCACAGGCTGCACCCGATTAGGAACGCATGAACGCACGAACAGAAGGTTTTGAAGTTTCATTACAACTCCACAGGTGAGAGCAGAACATAAATGCCCATATACCCCCGGCACCGCTTTCCACCACCGATGTGCAGGTTATTGACTGGCTCTAAATGGTAGCGTTCTGCGTTCTGGCTGAGCTGGTTTGCAAAGCTCTTTGGGGACAGTGGATTTTCTGCGTTGTCCTCACACCACCGCCTATAGGCTGCGTATAGATTTTTGGTGCTGGCTTCATAATCGGCCTTAAATGCCACATATCCCTCAGAATCGAGAAAGTCCAGAATGTTATTGGCGTCACGGACAGCGGAAGTGATATTGTCCTTGGCTCTCTGGCTGATGGTGAAGTGGTAGTGATTGGCGATCAGCCGCCGCAATCCCTCCAGCATCCAGAGAAAGATCCCCTCTTTTTCGGCAATCAGTTTCTCGGCAAGAAACGGGTCATCGAACCGATCCGCAGGCTTGTCCTTGGTGGTTAGAATGATCTGGCGGCGAAAGAAACCGTCGCTGCGGTCATGAAGTGCAGTCAATGCCCCATTACCGAAGCAGAGGAAACGCACATAAAGCAGCCCCTGATAGCTCTGCTCTTTCTTCCGTTCCAAATCCATCCGCAGTTCTGCGGTCACGATAGATTTGACATAGTTGGTTTTGGTCAAGGCGTTCATGTCCAGATCATCGTCCACCATCAGCAGCTTACCCTCCAGATCGGCTCTGGCAAACCGATTAGTTTCTACCTTCTGAATGGAAGTGGTGTTCATGTTGAGCCCGAAAATGGCGTTCATCACCACACCGATCCGGCTTTTGCCCTCGCCTCCCTTGCCGATCAGCATGAGCATTTTCTGGCCCTTGGTGGAGGGGATTAGACAATAGCCCAGATACTCCTGCAAGGCGGGAATATCCTCCGGTTCCAACAGTTCTGAAAGGAAGTGCAGCCAGTGTTCCGGTGCAGGAGCATCTGCCCGATAAGACACCGGCAGGCGGTTACCGCAATACTCTTTTTCCTCTGTGAATGTACCGTCCAGAAAATAAGTGCCATTAGCCACATGGATACGGTCACATTGCAGGGGCAGAGGGTCTGCATATGCCGCCAGCTTCAACGCTTTGATTATCTGCTCCACCGTCTGTGCAACCTTGGCATGAAGCCAGGGCGAGATTTCCTCATAAATCGTGCGCTTCAATTTGCTCTCATCGGGCAATGGGCCATCCACAGTATAAAAGCGGTCGTTGATACAGCGCATGGGATGCTGGGACAGGAAATCCCGGCAGTATTCCGGTTCGACGATTTTCCCCTTATCATCAATCCAAACAGGGTTATTCATGGTATCGCTCCTCTCTCAGGCGGGTCTGTAATTTGCAGATGTATCCGTTTGCCGTTAGTTCACTCACGACTTCGCCTCGTTCATAGGAATCGCCTTGCAGCAGAATGTCCAGCTGATACTCTGCCCAGGGCAGACGGTGGCAGGCTTCCACAAACCGCTTGTCCAACACATCTTCCGGCGCTTGCGGTGCATATTGCCTTTCCCAATCCAGGAGCAACCGCCGATACTGGTTCAAAACAGAAAAGCACAGCTGCTCGTTCTCACGAAGCTGCTGTGCTTTGGTTTTGTGCTTTAATTTTTGGCGAATTGCTTCCGGCAAGGGCTTGTCCAGTGCAAGGTGAAAGTCCGACGCCAGTTTTCGGGCCGCATCATACAGCCGAAGGTCAAACAGTTTGGCAGTCAGGTCGATCACATCCCCGTGCTCCCCACAGGCAAAACAGTGGTAGTGGTCATCCGATACATACAGGCTCGGATGACGGTCATTGTGGAACGGGCACAGCGCCATGCCATAGTGGTTGACATCGATTCCATACACCTGCGCTGCTTCCCGTGTGTTGATGCCTGCTTTCACCACTTCAAACAGATTCATACAGATTCCCTCCATTTCCTTTTTGATGGGGCAGTTTTCTCACCCCTCTGTATAGGTTATGGGGAAAATCGAAAAAAACAGGCTAATGGCATGACAAGCCGTTTTCAAAAAACATGACAAGGTCTTTGTTGTGTGCTATTATGAAAATAGAAAAACATGACAGGAGGGAGAAGATGGATCGGATCATCAACCATACGGTTTTATCGCTGGATTTCTGGCAGGACACCGTGACCTATGAGAGGAGTACCATGCCCACGGGAACCATTGGCTGCGAGGTGCTGAACATCCCGGACAGTACCATTGAAGAGCTGGATACTCCCTGCAATGTGCTGAACCAGCTGCTTCAGGGGATGAACACCGGTTCCGTGGATATGGAGCTGCTGCCGCAGGTGCAGCAGGCCGCTGGCGAGATCATCTCCTTTTTACAGGCCACGCCACCGTTCTCCCGCCTGAATCGAAGCTATTTTGAGCAAAAACTTACAGCCATCTTTTCCGAAGAATACATGGAAGATGCCAAAGCCTATTTGCAGCTCACCCAGCAGGAGCAGTTGATCTGTGCTTTGACTGGTCAGCACAGCAAGGCAACAATGCTCGTCCGAATAGCGCAGGTGTTGGGGCATTTGAGCTATTCTCTGGGGCAATACAAGGAAGCCCTGACGAAATTTGCAGAGCGGTTGAGTGAACCAGGTTATGACCGCACTCCGGACGGCTATGCGGCGATGTTCGGGCAGTTCTTCAAAGGTGAGCCAACTTTATCGCTGGATAACCCGGCCTGGATGACCCTGACCAATGCTTCGGTGCAGTATGTATCCGCTATTCGCCCCGGAAAGATGGAGCCGCAGTTAGTCAAGCGGATGCACTATGTTTCCTTTGTGGGAATGTTCCGGTCTGAGCTGTTCGAGGGGCTTTGTGTAGGTCACGCCCCCAAGAAATGCCCTATCTGCGGCAGATGGTTTCTCACTATTGACGCACGGCACACCAAATACTGCGGCGGTCTGGCCCCCGGCGACCAACGGGGACGGACGTGCCGACAAATCGGCAATCTAAGAGGCCGGGAGCAGCGGGAGCTTGCAGACGATCACCCCATCAAGGCCATTTATACCCGACGCATGAACACCATTTTGCAAAGCACCCGCCGTGGAAAACTGGATGAAGAAACGGCAGCAGCTATGAAGAAGCTGGCAAAAGATAAGATGCTCCGTGCGCTTTCAGATCAGCGCTATGCCAGCACTGTCTACGAGCAGGAAATGACCCAGGATGCACTTTTAGAAGCAGTAAAAAAGAAATAAGCAGCAAAATATCAGAAAGGCGGTGAGGGAAAATGGATACAGCGTGGACATGGGATCTGTCTTCTTACTGTGCCAAATACAGCTTTCTGACGGAACCCAGGGGCGTGACCATGCGGGAAGTGGAACGCATCTTTCAGCTTGACCCCGAACCGCCTATCTGGGGAAACCTAAACGACTACATCCTTGAGGCTGTACAGCGCCATAATTTGCGCTGGTTTTCCTTTTTCCTGCACTGCTATGAAAATCGGCTTAATGGCCGTGTTCGCCGTTTCCTGCTGCGGGAGGGGCTGGATCGCTATGACCCGGAACGCTTTTTGTACTACAAAATGGGCTGTGTGCTTGCCATGCTGGATTGTCTCCGGGAATACGCTCCCGCACAAGGGGCGGATTTTCTGACCTATGCCCATCATTTTATCGGGAACGCTCTTTTGACCTGTCGGATGCAGGAGGAGGCCGGTTCCTTTGAAAATGTGGATGAGTACAAAGCTGTGCGTGGAATTGCATGGCTCTACAATCAATCTGGCCAGTCTGAACAGGCGGCAATCCAGAAATATGCCCAGAAAAACGGTTGCACCGAGGAAACCGCAGCAAAGTTTTTGGCATTGGCCAAGCAAAATCGCAGCCGTGTTCCGTTTTATCAGACCATTCAGGATGAGGACAGCGAAGAAACCGGCGAGGATGTCAGCCGGGATGACCATTGGGACTATGCGGAGATTCTATGGAACGGTATCCGGGCTGAAGCTATCCGGGAGGCATTTGAAAAGCTGAATTACCGGGAGCAGACCCTTTTGGAAAAACGAAACGCCATCTGTATGACCTGTGGACGGGTCAGCCCCGTCAGTACCCGGTTAACCTTTGAAGAACTGGCAGTCCTCTTTGAGGGCAGCACGGCCAGCGGTGCAGAACGAGCCTACCGCAAAGCCGTGGAGCATTTGGCCTGTTTGCTGACAGAAGCCGGAGTGCTTCACACGATTCGCCTGAAACGCAAATCCCAGACCAAACACAAAAAGAAAATCGCCGCCGCTGTCTACCTGTATCAGGTGGACAACGACGGCGAATGGGGTGAGATTTCGTTTGATTTTGAGGCTGGAACAGCGGAGATTATCCGCTTGGCAGAGTGGGATACGACGGTAAGTAAGAAATTTGCAAAACAGGCAATCTATCATCTGCAAACTTCTCCAAATCATAATCTGCCCAAAGATGGGATAATGATATTTGAAATATGATTCCCATATTTTAAGGCTGAATATCTTCCACCTTATTTGTCGTCGTGCAGTTCTTTATACAGACGATCCGCCAAAGCTCTCATCACAGCCTGATACTTATCTGCATCCAAGAAGAGTTGCTCATATGCTGCGGTGTTCTCCATATAAGCTTCCTGTGCGGTTGTATCAAAAATACCCGGGAAAAGACTTCTCTCATATACTTGGCGATCCTCGGTCTTTGCGGCTTTTTTTGCTTTAGAATCCTTGCGCATTTTTTGATACAGCGTATCAACCATTACACGGTCTGCATCTGTGAATTCACCATAAAATTCTTCATTGATGCGCTGAATGATCTCGTCCAATGGACTGGTACGATCTTTCTGACCGCCAGCTCGTTTTGGCTGAGTCGGTTTCCAAGAGCCAGGCTTGCTTTCAAGTTCGATTGCACCTTCATATGTCTTTTCCAGACGATAATATTCCAGCTTGACTCTATTATCAAGGTCAAATGGCTGTACGGGATCGGAGGGAAGCAACTTTGCCAAGTAAGAGCAGAAAACGTACTCTTTGTGCAGTTCCTTATCGAACATACGGGTAATTTGAGAAATGTAGTTATACCACTTAACGAGCGCACGGACTTCTCTACGAAACTGATAGCGTTGCTCTTGATTGAGTCCGTTGTACTTATTAGCCACAGGCTTTAGCGCATTGGATATCTTTCCCTGAGTCAGATTTGCCTTGCGCACATCCGGGTCAAAATAAATACTGGAAACTTCTTCAATATCCTCATCTGTATAGATGCCAAAACCACGAAGAGTTTTCTGTGTTGTGTAAATCAAATCAAAGTTGATTTCTTCATCCAGGCTGGTCTCCTGATAGAACTGCTGGAAAGCTTCACGGATGCGTTCAATCGGATTTACAAAATCGAGAATATAGGTGTCCTCTTTGCCAGGGTAGATACGGTTGACACGGCTCAAAGTCTGAACAGCCTTCACATCACGAAGCTCTTTGTCAACAATCATCGTGTGAAGAAGCGGTTCATCAAAGCCTGTCTGATATTTTTCCGCAACAATGAGAATATTGCCTTCCTCGTGGAATACAGCCTTTGTCTGACTTTCCTTCACCCGATTTCCGTTGCGATCTACATTCATACCGCTTTCGGTGTATTCAGTACCTGTCGGGTCATCCGGGTCTTTCAGGCTCCCGCTAAAAGCAATCATGATTTCTACATCGTCGTAATTGTTGCTTTCAAGATAACGCTTAATTTCATGATAGTAACGGACTGCCGCCAGCCTGGACGCAGTAACTACCATCATCTTTCCACGGCCACCGATTTTCTTTTTTGTGACCTCACGGAAAGTCTCTACAATAATAGCTGCTTTCTGCTGAAGGTTGTGTGGATGTAATTCCTCATAGCGTCGAATCGTTCTAACAGCCTTGGAGGTAGGGACTTCCGGATTGTCCTGGACATTCTTTGCGATTTGATAACACATTTTGTATGTGGTATAGTTCGCTAAAACATCCAGGATAAATCCTTCTTCGATAGCCTGTCGCATCGAATAGATGTGGAAGGGATGGAAAGAACCATCCGGTTGAGGTTCGCCGAAAATTTCCAGGGTTTTGCCTTTGGGCGTTGCAGTAAAGGCAAAGAAACTCATGTTGCTGTGTTTACCTTGGCTGAGCATTTCTTGCACAAGAATATCGTTTGCCTCGACTTCTTCGATAGCCTTTTCTTCCAGTTCAGCATATTCTGCAAGAGCATCGCTCACATCAGCAAGAGCCGCCTTGAGTTTTAATGCGCTCTGTCCGGTCTGGCTGCTGTGTGCTTCATCTACAATAACCGCATAATGCTTACCAACAGCGGACTCGACTTCATTGTAAATTACAGGGAACTTCTGTAAAGTGGTGACAATGATACGCTTTCCATCGTTAATGGCGTCACGCAGAGCGCCAGAGTTTTTCTTCTCGTCAATCGTAACTACACTCCCCAAAGTGTGGTCAAAGCTGGAAACGGTGGCCTGCAACTGTTGATCGAGAATACGGCGGTCTGTAATAATGATTACGCTGTTAAAAATTGCATCGTTATTTTCGTTGTGGAGGCTGGCCATACGGTAAGCCGTCCAAGCGATAGAATTAGACTTGCCGGAACCGGCACTGTGTTGGATGAGATAGTTATGTCCAGCGCCATTAGTTCTAACATGATTGACCAGTTGACGCACGACATCCAACTGGTGATACCGTGGGAAAATGACTTTGCTGCTGACGGTTTTCTTTGTGGAACCGTCCGGCAAAGTCTCTTTTTTTTCTGTTCTTTCGTAGTTAATGAACTTTTGCAGAATATCCAACAAGCTATCCTTCTGGAGGACTTTCTCCCAGAAGTATGAAGTTACATAGCTGCCATCGGTGCTCTTTGGATTACCTGCACCGCCATCCTTGCCTGCACCGGCACTGCCTTGATTGAAAGGAAGGAACGTTGTCTCCGGGCCTTTCAGCTGGGTAGTCATATATACATTGTAGAGATCGCAGGCAAAGTATGCGAGAACACGCTTATTAAATCCGAATGCGGGTTCATTGTAGTTGCGGTCATATTGCCACTGACGCATAGCGTCATCCACCGACTGCCCGGTGAGCTGATTCTTCAATTCAATCGCCACAACGGGGATGCCGTTGACAGCCAGCATCATATCGACTGTATTTGTGTTGCGTTTAGAATAGTGCCACTGGCGGATACACTGGCAGACATTCTTTTGGTAGTTGGTGATGGACACCTCGTTCAGCTCAGACTCAGGTTTAAAATAGCACACACGAAAATTGATGCCACGATGCTTAAAGCCGTGACGCAGGACAGAAATCAGACCATCCTGCGTGACGGCATTTTCAAATGCCTTATAAAACTGCCGAATCGGGTTGATCGTACACATCCGCTCAAAGCGTTTCCATGCCATGGGCTGGGTACTTTTTACGAAATCGGTCAGAGTGACGATGTCCAGAAACATATCTTTGCTTTCATCGCTACAATAACCGGCATCCGTTGCCTTTGTCCATCCACCATCCTCAGAAACAAGGTAGGACTCTATGAATTCTTCAAAGCGTTTTTCTGTTTCGTTCATGGTCACACCACCTTTCTTTTGCCTGTGACAGTTTCAAATATGAGAGATCTTTTATATGATTCAAGTTCTTGCAATAATTCATTTTTTTCTAATATCAACGCATCAATTAAAGAAATTTGTTTATCCAAATACTCACAAATTTCCACTTGTTCTTCTTCCGGCGGAACTGTAACTTTAAAGTTTAGCAGCATAGGAAGTCGAACTGAGGGTACGGTGGATTTCGCACTACCCTTGTCCATCTCTTTGCTAAATCTATTGCTCATATAGTAGTAAAAATATCTGGGCAAAATATTATGAAAATTGCGGAAACAATAGACTCTTTGATGAACGGCATATTTCCCAAATGCATGGTGAAATATCCGTCCTGCTCCTGCTCCATCACCAGCCATGAGGATTCCTTCGCAATCAAAAGTGTATTTATTTGATCTTTCAACGATGGGAGAACGCACATAAAATGGATATTTGCCATCTTCAATTGCGTTTTGCGTATCTTGGTTTCCCGTAGATACATCGCAGAGAAAGCGCAGTCTGCGAAGATACCAAGCCTGAGGAATTTCTCCAATAATATCTACACCGCTGTCTTTTGTTTTGCAATTTTTTGAGAGTCCTTTAGTCACTGCCTCAAATACAACAGATTCTCTCATCATTTTATAATCATCAATGCTGATTTTAGCTTCAGCAATCATGGCATCAATCTGTAAACATTGGTCATCCAGAAAGCGAACAATATTATCTTGTTCATCTTGATCTGGAAGAACCACTCGTAGTTCCTTTACTTCTGCATAATTCAATCCCTGCCGTACACCGGAACCCATGCCATAAAATCCTTTTTTCAGGTCAAAGGCATGGAGCAGGTAGAACAAGTATTTTGAATTTCTTTTGTCGATTGGACGCAAGGTTGTATAGGCGGAGGTAATAATACCACGCTCTGTGGCCAAACCTACCCGAAGGCTTGTATGGTCGTTCTGTAAATCTGTTAAACGAAGGACTATATCCCCATCTTCGATAATGTTATAGCCGTCAAAAGACGCAGGAAGAAGTCCATCCGGCGAATCAATATCTTTACGTTTGATTTTGCCGTAACTCAAAGACAACAGATTCTTTTCCTGAAGATTGCTGTTTTTTTCCTTGACCTGGGTCACAAGTTGATACAAGGTGTGGACACGCCAGTGAGAGGGAACACTGCCTATCCATTCAATACCACTATCTTTTGTTTTTTCATAGGTAGTAATTTCACTCATTTTGCTCACCACCATTTCCGAACAATGCCTGCAATTTCTCCATCAGTACCTTTTCACGGGCCGCAATACGTTTTGCAATATAAGCTGCCGGTTCCAGTTCCTCATATTCATAGAAGGTACGAGTGAATGGAATCTCATACCCAACCTTGGTCTTGCTTTTGTCAATCCAAGCACCCGGACGATAAGGGAGAACTTCCCGTGCAAAATAAGCATCCACATCTTCATCAAGTGGAACACTTTCAGTGTCACGCTTGGAGGTATCGGCTACTGGCTTTCCTTTTTTCACAATCGGGTTGCCATCGTCATCCAAAGCAGGACTTTCCACTGTAATTTTATTGTAGCCAAGCGATATGGCATCAAGCACTTTGCTTTTGCAAGTCAGCACTGTTTTTTTATCTTCTAAGGTCTTTGTAAAAATTGCACTTCTATATTCGCTGTATGCCTGCGTGATCAAATTGCGGCAAGATTCCGTAATATCTACACGCTTATTACCGATAGGACGTCTACGTGCCTCACAGCACTTGCTGGCATCAATCAACAAAATGCGTTCTCTATGTGTTTCGGGTTTGTTTTTGGATACTATCCAGACATAGGTTGCAATTCCGGTGTTATAAAAGCTGTCATTGGGAAGCTGAACAATAGCATCCAACCAGTCATTCTCAATAATATAGCGACGGATTTCACTGGGGCCACTTCCTGCATCTCCTGTGAAGAGAGAGGAACCATTTTGGATAATAGCCATTCTGCCGGTGTCCTTCAATTTTGCAATGCCATTCAGCAAGAACAGCATCTGCCCATCGGATTTTTGAGGTAAGCCAACACCAAACCGACCGGCATCGCCCAGTTTGTGTTCTTTCTCCACATCAGCCGCTTCACGCTTCCAATCGATACCGAATGGAGGATTGGAAATAATGTAGTCGAAGGTATAGCCCTTGAATTTATCTGCATTCAAGGTGTCGCCGAACTGCATGTTTTCAGGATCGCCACCACGGATCAGCATGTCCGCTTTGGCGATACCAAAAGTAAACGGGTTGATTTCCTGGCCATAACAGATGATTTCAGCCTCTTTGTCAAGGGCGTGAACACGCTCTTCCATACAGGTAAGCATCTGACTGGTGCCCATCGCCATATCGTATACAGTCTTGGCAGGGGCATCCTCGCCGGAAAAATCCGCATTCATGGTAAGCAAGTCACACATCAAATAAATAATGTCACGGCTGGTGAAGTGCGCACCTGCTTCTTCATCATAACTCTCAGAAAAACGCTGAACAAGGTTTTCGAAGACATAGCCCATATCAATTGCGGAAATTTTCTCCGGATTCATATCTGCATTGTCAGCAGTAAAGTCGCTGATAACCTGATACAGAACTCCCGCATCCGCCATACGCTCGATTTGCGTAAAGAAGCCCATATTCGCCAGAATGTCGATAACATTATCGGAGAAGCCGTTGATGTAAGCCTCGAAATTGGTCTTAATATTCTCTGGGTCAGCTTTCAGTCGCTCGAAGGTGTACTGGCTGGTATTGTAAAAACGATAGCCAGACGCAGTACGCAGAAAACCATCTTTGACAGCTAACTGCTTTACCTTTTCATATGTGTCCAGCACTTTCTCTCTGGTCGGGAGTAAGCAGTCATGAAAACGCTTAATCACGACCATGGGCAAGATAACCAGACCATATTCATGAGGCTTATATGCTCCAAATAGACTGTTAGCCACATTCCATATCAGATTTGCTTTTTCTTGAATGTTTGTACCGACTATTTTGATCTTTTCATTGGTATCCATAATCTCGTTCCTCCCTAATATTGGCTGAGATCTCATTGATTTTCTCGGTTAAACGACTTGATTTAATGCCGTATCGCCACAGTTCTCCGTTTTCCTCCATGGTGTCGTGAGTTATAGAGAAGATGCAGCGACCACGCATTACATCGAAAATGCAGTGCGGCATATCCTTGATAGCGTCACAGATGCCTTGCACCGCAAACTGATAATTGTTGGGTGGCTTCTCGCCCAGTGTCAAAAATCCGCTTAATTGCTCGCCAAAGATATCAATAATATCACCAACTGCCAAAAACTCATCTACCTCTGCCGGAATCTGGTCTGCCCATGTTCGGAGATCTTCCATCGACCACTTGGTTTCCATAAGCTCCAACAATCTCTGATGGTGATTGTAAGCCCGTTGTAACCTCGGCCTACTTTTCATCCCTTCCTTAATTCTGGGAATGACAGTTCTATCATCCAGGTCTTTGTGGAGTACCGTCAATCGCCGGTCTTTATGAACCACCGGAAATCGCTTTCCGTCGGAATGGATAATATCAAGCATAGCGTTTCTGGCATATCGCTGAATCGCCTCATCAGTCACCACAATTGAAGCCATTGGAAAGTACTGATTCACGGCATTAAATAAGCTATCAACTGGGTCTACATATATGGTTTCAACTTGGTTAGCATCCAATGTTTTCAGAAATGCACCACAGGTTTCCTCAGATGAATCTCGCAAAATATCCAGGCAATAAACCTCACCATCCCAAATTCCTAAAACAGCGGGATAGAACTCCCCAAAAAACACCACCTCGACAATGCTAATGATATGCGGTGTTCTGATCGGGGGCAACAATGACTCCCTATATTGAATTCTTCGTCTCATTACTTCACCCACTGAAGCAGTAGAAGCTGGAACACCGTAATGCTGGCATACTTTTTTATATGAAAATTGAAAGGTCCCGTCTGCCAAGGCATCTGATAGCCGGTTTGTGAATTTGCATCCCTTTTCTCCAAATTCTGTAGGCTCAGGGAAAACGCTTTGCCCGCAGTTATCACAACGCATATAACGCTGATGAAAAAGTAGGCTGATAATCTGAAATGTCTTGTGGTCCTCGTCAAGCCACAATAAATCCCTGAGTTTTCGATCCACAATTTTAGAGCAGCGTGTTTTCGAGGAACGGCAAGCAGGGCAGAGCAATTTCTCATCCTCAAAGTATCTACGATGTACCACTTCTAAACCAACATCATCACTGTTTGTTTTTAATACCACAAGTTCGGGTATGCCCAGCCGTTCGGTTTCGGCTTTGGAGATGTTTTCTTTTGTATATAGCTTTTTTCCCAAGGCACACTCCTCCCATCTTATTTTATTATACAATATTTGCCACCAAAAATCAAATGATTTCAATTATTATCTTATGTTTTTTCAATTTTGCCACCAAATACCAAACATATGAATTTTTCAAATAGCAGAAATAGCTGTATAATGGGACCATCAGAAAAAAGAGAAATTCACCGGCCCCACGGAAGCCGTGGACAAGTGAATTTCCGAAGCTTTTAAGGAGGTGGTGTCTTATGTACAAATAAAAAGAGCGGCAATCTGCTGGCACAGATTAACCGCTCATTTGCAATATGTACGCTATCAAAATATCATGTATCGCTTGTTTGGTCAAGCAGAAAGGAAAATTATATGTATCATTATTACTATGTCAACAACAATCAGACGTTAAATCCTGGCCTTCATCATGAAGTCCATACAAAAGAGCATGCTGAACAGCTTGGCATCCGTAGCGCACAGTATGTGGGCTACTTTGAAAGCGAGGTTGAGGCAGTGGCTCATGCGAAGAAAATCTATCTCGATGCGGACGGTTGTGCAATCTGCTGTCCTAAGGCACACAGGGGGTAATCGTATGGCTCGTTCTACTCATCATGTCGTTCACAATCCCAATGGTGGCTGGGATGTAAAACGTGGCGGAGCTCAACGCTCCAGTGGCCACTATTCCACCAAGGAACAGGCAGTAAATGCTGGAAGACAAATCAGCCGAAACCAAGGCACTGAGTTTGTCATTCATGGGCTGGACGGTCGTATTCAGTCTGCGGATAGCCATGGAGGGGACCCTCATCCGCCGAAAGGCTGATTTCGATAAAACACTGGTCTCCAAAGGCTCTACGGAGTCTATAAGGAGAAAAGTGGGTAAACTGCTTGCCGTCCACAAGGCTAAGTTAAGACAAAGGGCATCCATGCTTTCGTATGGATGCCCTTTACACGTCAAGATCTATAGAGTTATCAATCAGAATCTAACTGCGGGATCTCCGTTACGGTTCGCAAGTATTTTTCTGGATCACCATTCAAAATCAATTCCGCATAAGACAACGGATCGTTGTAGATGAGCCAGTTCAGTTCAGACCGCTGGAAACGGCTATTCGCAACTTCGTCCTCTACAGCGGTGCAATTAATGGAAATCATGCTGTCGTCAGAATATCTTAGTTCAACGCAGCCTGTGTCCATGTTAAATTCACAGGAAAGTAATGTTTTCATAATGCTATCCTCCAATATAGGCTCTGTTAACAAGAAAAACTCCCGACTAATTCCTGTTAGGAATCAGACGGGAGTTTCGTATGCACCCGAAAACCGTCAGCTAACAGTTGATAAGTGATTTAGTTCCTTATCACTGTTAAGCCAATGGACAGGGGGTTTTTATCATGGATGGGATTAGCCCAGCAGCTCTTCAATAGCAGCCTTGGGTTTCAGGCCAACGCTCTTTGCGGCAACCTGGCCTTCCTTAAAGACAATCAGGGTGGGGATGCTCATGACACCGAACTTGGAAGCCAGCTCAGGGCACTGGTCGATGTCAATCTTGCCTACCTTCAGGGCACCGGCCTTTTCCTCTGCCAGCTGGTCCACAACGGGAGCCATCATGCGGCAGGGGCCACACCACTCAGCCCAGAAATCCACCAGAACGGGAACCTGGCTTGCCAGAACTTCCTGCTCGAAATTTTCATTGGTAATGGTAATTACGCTCATGGTTTGCAATCTCCTTTTATAAAGGTTGATGGTTGATGTTATGTAGTATAGCCCTGTGGCGTACAAACATACAGTGATAAAGTCACCCTTGGTTAGCGCAAGCTATCCCGTGCGGTTTCGGTCAGCTTCTTTAAATCCGTTATGGTCACACAGCCGCGGGATACCTCCACCATGTGCTCGCTTTGGAAGTATTTCAGCATCCGGGTGACCACCTCCCGGGCACTGCCCAGATGATGGGCAATTTCCTCGTGGGTGATTTTCAGTTGCAATGTGTCGTTCAGCTGGCATTCGCCCACCAAAAACCCTGCCAGACGGCTGTCCAGATGCTTGTACAAAATCTGGTCCAAAAGCCACATGACTTCGGAAAAAGAGCTGGCAATCAGCTCGGTGGTGTAGTTTGCCACCGGGGCGGATTCCTGCATCAGCTTTTTGTAAACCGGTGCGGGAATGCGGTAAAGCTGGCAATCTTTTTCTGCCTGGATGGAAATATCAAATTGCAGGCTGTTAAGCATACAATAGGCGGACAGGATACAGACATCCCGCTCAAACAGGCGGTACAAGGTAATTTCCCGCCCGTCGTCTGAGTTGGAATAAACCCGCAGTTGACCAGAAATTACAATCAGCGGGCCGATGCAGCCCTCCGAGTCGTTGTGGACAATCTCGCCCTTTGGTACATCGTATCGGGTGATGCTGCGTGCCAGAAATGCCTGCTGTTCTGGGGTGAGTTTTGCCCAAAAGGGCAGGTATTCTTGAAATTCCATGACGCTCTCCTTTGAAATGGAATGATTTACTCTATTATGCCACAAAATAAAAGGGGGTGCAAACCTCTTTTATATAGGGAATATATAGGGAAAAGGGCTGTTTGACAACCGGGTGAAAATAAAAATAAAAAATTTTAAAAAACCACTTGCAATTTTCGAAAAAGGGTGATATAATAACTCTCGCAGTCAAGTGAAGCGGATGCGCAGGTGTCGTACAACGGCTAGTACATCAGCCTTCCAAGCTGAGGACGTGGGTTCGACTCCCATCACCTGCTCCAATTGCATCAGCGAATGATTGCAAAGCCGAATAAGCGGATGTGGCGGAATTGGCAGACGCGCTAGATTCAGGTTCTAGTGGTAGCGATACCGTGGGGGTTCAAGTCCCTTCATCCGCACCAGTTAAAAACCCCGTAGAGTGGAAACTCTGCGGGGTTTTTGTGTTATACTCAATACAGAAAACAGGGTGGAATTTGGGGTTTTAACAGCACACGATAAGCTATGCCATAGAATAAACCCGAATTTGAGAAAGCACGAACACAAACCAACCGAGAAAGCAGGTGTGTCATGTTAGAAGTGGTATTCAGCGATAGCGTTGCGGCGGTGATGGCAATGGCATTTGAGCAGCAAGAGAACGGCATTTCTGCCAAAATTAGAGCAAACGGCCCAGAGGGCACCGCCGCACAAGGAGGAATGGAAGGATTTTGCCATGAAACGGACGAACCGGAACACTCTGGCTGGGAAAATGCCATTCCACTGGAAGGAAGCCGGGAAGATATCATCAATCTTCCGCTGGCCTTGTCTGTGGGGGATATTTCTGAAAGCGGAATCGGAGCGGGAAGAAAGGCGGCACTTTCCTTGCTGATGGGAGTATTCCCCAGCCTGGCCGCTGAGGTTGTAGAGCAACTTCTGGATACCGCCCGCAAAAGCTATGCCCTGTTATTGGAACGTGCTGGCAAGGGGGAAGCCATTCGTATCTGGGTAGGTCATGCACCGGATGATGTTTGCGGTCTGTGTTGGCTGATGAGCGAGCTAGAGCCAATGGGGCTGGACAAGCTGGATGTTACCCTTATGGAACTTCCCAGGTGGGAAACAAGAGAAGATGGCTGTGTAGTGCAATATACCGGATGGGGAGAAGTTGAGCCGTATCGTCTTGGGGGAATGGCCTTACTGGGCAAGAAACCGCCCGTCGGTTATCTTGGTGGTTTGGCCAGCCGCTGGAAAGAGTTGCAACGGGAAAATGCACCTCTGCGAGCGGTGATGAATGGCCGATTGGTGAGCGTACTGGAGCCTTTGTACGACACAGTTATTCTGCGAGAGCTGGAAAACCAGCCGGATGAATTTATAGGGGTACAGCTGGTTGGGCAGGTGCTGGGAACATACGGCCTTGGAATCAGTGAAAGCTGGGTTGCCTTGCGGATGGAACAATTTATAAAGGAAGGGCTGCTGGTTTCTTTAACTGAGCCAGAAGTAGACGCCCCGATATACCATCGAATGCTGCGAAAGGTGAAACGATAGGTATCGTACCGGATGAACGACAAAGGGCGTATCGAGAATGGAGGACGAAACTCAGCAGAAGATACTTTTGTCCTCGGACACGGTGTTTACCATGGAGCGTGGGCAAGCGCCTCA
>JAHLFP010000003.1 GCA_018883715.1 Candidatus Allofournierella pullistercoris
GGACAAAATAGGCAGCACGGTTTGGGAAAACCCGCCCAGTCGGTCAAAGGCATCCTGCACAAACTGCTGTTTGGCTTGGGCTTCGGTGTCATAATCCATATGCCGGAAGCAGCATCCGCCGCAGGGGCGATACACCGAGCAATCCGCCGGAATATGAGCGGGAGAGGGCTGTACCATCTCGTCCACAATGGCAAAGGCGTAGCGGCCCATATCCTTTACGATTTTCGCTTGAATTTTATCACCGGGTGCAGTGCCAGGAATAAAAATCGCTTTTCCTTCATGACGTGCCACACCGCTTCCATCGCTGGAAAGACTTTCGATGGTCAGGGGGAGCAGGGTGTTTTTTGCAATGGACAACATACATTCTCCTATCTATTGGCCAAGGGTAAACATTACATTAGGTGGTTGGCAGATTGGAAATCATGCCAAAGGGGATGTAAAACCGCCCGGTTTCATCGGGGCAGCGGAGCATATCCTCTCCGGCATAGCTAGAATTCACGCTGTTTTCCGCCAGTTCCGCCACGGTTTCTGTTACAGCTTGCAAATCGTAGTAAGCAACCGCAAAGCAGAGGTTTTCCGCCATAAGTGTTTCTGCCTGCTTCACGTTGGGGGCAATGGCGGCAAGGGCGGTGGGGGTTTCGTTGGTCAGCCAGCCCAGCTCCTGCGCCACCTGGTGGACAGTGCGCAAATCTGCCTCATTGGTGGCAAGAATCAATTCCGGTTGAGGCTGAGCAACCAAGGTAGCGGTATCAAAAGCCAGGGGTTCACCACTTTCGGCATCCGCCAACAGTTGCTGATGAAACAAACCGTAATGCTCGCCCTGCTCCAGTGCGCTTTCCACCATGGTCTGGTAATAAGGGCCGTCCTCGCTCAGGTAATAAGCATACTGCAACAGGTGGTCGCCATTGGCATCCAGAACCACCCCTTGTTCTGAGGCTTGCTTGATTGCATTTCCCAGAGTTTCACCTGCCAGTGAAGGCTCACTGCCCACATACCACATCTTGTCATAGGAAGCAATTAACTCGTCAGAAGGACTGGAACCCACCAAAATCAGGCTCAGGCCGTTTTCCTTTGCCATGGAAAGCAGGGTTTCATCCAGTGCGCCGGAATCCGTGCTGACCACCACAACATTCACCTTTGCTTCCAAAAGGGTGTTGACAGCGGTGGCATAATCCTGCTGGTTCACTGCAACAGGCAGAAAGGAGATTTCCTGGGTTGCAAGTTCGCTCTCCAAAGCCTCTAAATCCAAATAGGGCAACTGCCGTTCCGAGGACAGATACCCTACTGTAGGAACGGGGGCAAAATATCCAAAGCTGAACAGGTACAGCAGGGCACAAAGACCCACAGCAGACAGGACGGCAAACAGTTTCAGGATAATACGGACTGCACGATGCATAGAGATGACTCCTTTTGATTCAAACAAAACTAGGGGTTATGGATGTGATGGCCCAGATACCGGCTGGGCGGTACACCCTTAGCCTTTTTAAACACACGGGAGAAGTAAAATTGGTCGAAAAAGCCCACCGATACGGCGATTTCCGCAATGGAAAGTTGGGACTGTCGCAACAGACAGCAGGCTTCTTCGATGCGGTAATGGGTAAGATACTCAATGGGGCTTTGGCCCACATTGCTGATGAATACCCGGTACAAATGACTGCGGCTTACCCCCACCGCCTGGGCAATGTCGTCAATACTAATGTTATGGGAGTAGTTGAACTGGATATACTTAATCGCCCCATGTACATACTGGGAGCTGGTGTTTGCCGCACGGGCATCCTCTTTGACCGTCTGCTCCATCAGCTGGGACAAAAATAGGTAAAGGTGACCCACCATGGCGGCCTCGTGCTGAGGCTGGGGGCCTCTGGCTTCAAAGATGGCACGCATGGACTGCTGTAACAGCTTGGGATTGGGGCTATGAAAGACGGGGGAATGTTCGGAAAAAGGGGTCTGCTTAATCAGCTTGTTGGCAAAGGCACCATTGAAGCCCACCCAGCCATACTCCCAAGGATGCTCCTGGTCGGCGCAGTAGCTGATGAGTTGATTTGGTTTTACTAAAAAAAGGTCCCCGGCGGACAGCTCATAGCGGGTTTGCCCCACTGTAAAGCTGCCCTTTCCGCTTATAACAAGGTGAATCAGATAATGGTCCCGCACACCAGGACCCCAGAAATGCCCCGGTTCACAGGACTGGAGTCCGCAGTTAAAGATGGACAGTTCCACATTGTCCGTGTAATCCTGCCGGAACGATTGTTTATAGGTTTCAGCCATGAAAGCTCCCCTCCGCAATGGGATAATATCTTGCTGATGCAAGGCTCTTTAAAAATATGGAAAGTTGTTTTAGTATAGCAGAATATTCAACAAAAGTCCATCTTTCTTCTGCCACAATATATAAAAAATCGCTTGAACCGGCCGTTCCTTACAGGAAAAGAGGGTTCAAGCGATGTGTCATTGTGTTAAGGGGCTGGGGTTAGCAAAGCCAATTATACCTGACCCCGTTCTTTTTTCCAAGCCAGGAATTCTTCGAAGGTGCCGGTGCGGTCCAGACAGCCCTCCTGGCCCAGAGGAATCTCAATGATGCGGTTTGCAATTTCATCAATGAACTGATGGTCGTGGGAGGAGAACAGCAGGTTGCCCTTAAAGGAAGCAAGACCGTTGGACAAAGCCTGAATGCTCTCCAGGTCCAGGTGGTTGGTGGGCTGGTCCAGCACCAGTACATTGGAGTGGGACATCATCATGCGGGACAGCATGCAACGTACCTTTTCGCCACCACTCAGCACCTTTGCGGGCTTGTAAACCTCATCGCCGGAGAACAGCATCCGTCCCAGGAAGCCACGCAGGAAGGTTTCGGTGGGGTCGGGGCTGTACTGACGCAGCCATTCAATCAGGTTGCCGTCAAAGCCATCAAAGAAAGCAGAGTTGTCTTGGGGGAAGTAGCTCTGGCTGGTGGATACACCCCACTTAAAGCTGCCGGAATCCGGCTCCATCTCGCCCATCAGGATTTTAAACAGAGCGGTCATGCCGGCTTCGTTTTCACCCACCAGAGCAATCTTGTCGTTCTTGTTGGCGGTAAAGCTCACATTGTCCAGCACCTTTACGCCGTCGATGGTTTTGGAGATGCCTTCCACAAACAGGATATCCTTACCGGCTTCCCGTTCGGGGTCAAAGCCCACAAAGGGGTAGCGACGGGAGGAAGCGGGCATATCCTCCAGCTGGATGGAGTCCAAAATCTTCTTACGGCTGGTGGCCTGTTTGGACTTGGACTTGTTGGCGGAGAAGCGCTGGATAAAGGACTGCAACTCCTTGATTTTCTCTTCCTTCTTCTTATTCTGGTTGCGAATCAGCTGCTGCATCAGCTGGCTGGACTCATACCAGAAATCATAGTTACCGGCATACATCTGCACCTTGTTGTAGTCAATGTCCACGGTGTGGGTGCAAACCGCATTCAGGAAGTGGCGGTCATGGCTTACCACGATAATGGTGCCGTAATAATCCATCAAGAACTCTTCCAGCCAGTCGATGGACTCAATGTCCAGACCGTTGGTGGGCTCGTCCAGCAGAATGATGGAAGGCTGGCCGAACAACGCTTTTGCCAGCAGAACCTTCACCTTCTGCCGTCCATCCAGATGCTCCATCTGGGAATAGTGGAGCTCGGTGGGCAGGCCAAGGCCGCTCAAAAGCTGGCTTGCCTCGGTTTCTGCATCCCAGCCGCCCATCTCAGCAAATTCGGCCTCCAACTCACCGGCACGCACGCCGTCCTCGTCAGAAAAGTCCTCCTTGGCGTACAGAGCATCCTTTTCCTTCATGATGTCGTACAGACGGCGGTTGCCCATGATAACAGTTTCCATAACCGGGAAGGAATCGTACTTATAGTGATCCTGCTCCAGCACACTCATCCGGTCGTCCTTGCCGATGGAGATGGTTCCGGTGGTGGGCTCGATTTGGCCGGAAATAATCTTCAGCAGGGTGGACTTACCTGCGCCGTTTGCACCAATGATGCCGTAGCAGTTGCCGGCGGTGAAGTTCAAATCCACATTTTTGTACAGGGTGTTGCCCTGAAATTGCAAGCTTACGTCATTTACAGAAAGCATAGTGGTAAAAAACCTTTCTTTGGAAATTTGTCTGCCTGTCCTGTATAAAATAAGGAAAAACCGACGTATAACAGGGCTTCGTGGGTGAAACCCATAATATCTCTCAGTGTACATACTATCAAGAATATCTTGAAAAATCAATAAAATATCCTGCAAATTTATGAAAAATATGGTATGATTCTGTTGGAGGCCAATTTCCCAAACATCGCCCGAAGGAAAAAGAAGGAAATTTTGTATTGCAAGTTGTGTCAAATACCGTCAAAATAAGTATTAAAAGAGAAACCTTGTTTCTACTCCAATAAAATAAAATACAGGGAGCGAATGGACATGACTGCAATGCATCAATACCAAAAGGCACATCGGTTTTCCAAGCTGGGCAAGCTCCAGCAAAAGAGCGAGATTCACTACCATGTAAAGTGTTTGCCGGGCAATCTGGCCTATTATACCGTGCGTTTGACCAGCAATCAGCAGGTCATGGAAGAACAGCTGAAGCTGGTCTGTATCACACCGGCGAAAGCCTGCATGATTGTGGACTTCCTGTGTGAAAATGCAGTGGGATTTTCCTGCTGGAAAGATGTTGTGTTGGATGCGGCAGCCAAAATTTGATTGCTATCAATTCCTACACACCCGCACAGTATAAAAGTAAGTAAAAGAGGAAAAGGAGCGCAAACACATGAAGCCATTGGGAACAAGCATCTGCCTGCTGGATGCCAATCCAAGTAAACTGGAGGCGTTGAAAGCCTTTGTCGAGCAGCAAAATCCCCAGGCGGAGACAATGTGGTTTCAGAAAGGACGCAATGCACTCCGATTTCTGAAGACACACCCGGCGGTGGATTCTCTTGTATTGGGGCCGTACTTAAAAGACATGGATGCACAGGAGTTTCTTTATCGGCTGGATGCCATGCTGGAACAAACTGGTCGGCCGCGCCCTACCCTCTATTTTTCTGGCATATCCCAGCAGGAGCAAACCTCTATCCCGCAGGGTGTAAATATCATGGAATGGTGCAGTACCTATCAAACGCCGCCCATTGCATTCATCAGTTGCGCCCGTCACCCGGATGGGCGAATCACCCAGCAACCCAATGCACGGTGGAGCAAGGAGATTTTCCAATGGTTTGAGCGTTACGGCATTCTGGACGGGGTGGGTTATTGCTATCTGGCTACCGGGGTACAGCTTTGGCTGTTGCAACTGGAAAACAACGAGCAACCCCAACTGAAGGAAATCACCATTCAACTGAGCAAGTACTACGGTATCTCTCCCAAAGGGCTGGAAAGCGGAATGCACCGCACACTGGAACAAATGGCGCAGGCGGGTTCCATTCCAAAAGAGAAATCGGCGGTGCGCACATTCCTTGGATGGGCGGCAAGGGAAATTTGGACTGAAAAATTACGCAGAATATAATAAAGGTGTGAGCCATTTGAAAAAGCAACAGATGTTAAGCGATCAAGAAAAGAAGGTTATCCTGTGTGGCGGTTTATCCCGAGAGATGTTCCAAACCCTCTCGGCGGTTCAGCTTGGCATCAAGCGAGTGAAGGCCATTGCCGCAGAATACCCGGATATTCACCTGCCGGGGGACCTGAATCCCATGATAAAAAACATCGAAGAAGGCACATTGCAGTTATTCCGGATTGCGGAAAATCTGGCGGATATGATTACCACCGAAAAGGCAGACCTGTCCGCCAATATGGGCTGGGTGGATTTGGCCTGGCAGTATAAGAAACTGGTGCATATGTTAGAGCCTTCCTGTGCCCGGCACGGCGTGACCCTGTTGCTGGAGTGCCAGCAGGAGCAGATGGAATGCTTTGCGGACAACGAATGGGTGGATAAAATCTTCTTAAATCTGATAACCAACGCCATGATGGTCAGCCAGGTGGGGGATACCGTACAGGTTACCCTGACCCGCAAATGCAGAGAAGCCCAGCCGGATGTCCCTTGCGCAGATTCCACCCTGGAACAACTGCCAGCGGAAGATGGCGGCGAAAAGGCTGGCTCTTGGCTGGACACCGCCAGTTCCTGGTTTGAACTTCGGGTATATGACCAAGGCGACCCGGCCTCTGATTTGATTCGGGAACATCTGGGCGAGCTGTTTCTCAACCTGCCCCAGGAAGAACCGGAGTACACAAGTCACGGCAATGGCCTTGGCCTGTATCTGGTGAATTGCTATTGCACCGCTATGGGCTGGGAGTTCCGCCTGGATACAAACGACCATGGCAACACGGCGATTGTGTATATCCCGGACAATGCCAAGGAAAAAACCGGCAAATTCGGTTCCACAGAATTTGCCAGTACCCCTGCCCAGCTGGAAGGGGACACCAATACCAATGGGGTGCAGGACGCCCGTGTGCAAGCCGAAACCCGTCGCTGGAACTCCATTGAGCAGGAAACATAATGCAAACCAGACGGTACGGACAAACCGTTCAACAATCTTATGAAATAATCTGAATTTAATGCAGTTCTTTTTAGACCTCAAAACCCCCGGCAGGCCATCCAGCCCGCCGGGGGTTTTCTGTTTTTATTTCGGTTCAGAGGTCAATGCCACCGTGGTGCGGGTGGGGTATATGGACAGTACAAGGGAAAAAACATCTTCCTGCTTCATTTCCTCGGTCAAATAAAGGTCATTGATAAGATAAGGCACAACCATATGCACCGTTTCTCCGGGTTTCAGCTGGGTTAGGTCCACCTGCAAATCTGGGTTAAGTGGTATAAAAAGTTCCATCATTTCCATATAGGAGGCAAAACCAGGTCCCTCCAGGATAAAAAGAGTCATAAGGTCGGTTTCATACTGTTCTGGGTCAACCCGTGTAAGGTCCAGTTCCACCGTAACCACATACTGTTCATCCTCTGTAAAGGGGGACAGGTAGCCCTCTACTTCTGGATGGGCAGCCCGGAAGTCCTTCACCGACATCTTTTGATAGTTGGAAAAGGTCATCTCCATCCCACCAATGGACAGCGTTTCGTTCAACTGATAGTTTTTTTCTTCCGGTTCGGGGAACATCCGGTTCACCGTGATAAAACCTGCAAGCCAAACAAGGAACGCCACCCCGCATCCAATCAGCAGCCAGCGGCTTCGCTTAGGGTTTTTCGTCCGCATACCTTGCCCTCCTTCAATTCGATAATCACATCCGACAGGCTGTACAATTCCTCCTTGTCGTGGCAAGCAAGGATGACCAAACTGCCGGACTCCTTCAATTCCTGAATGATGTTCCTCACCAGCACAATGCCGTCTGCGTCAATGGCGTTCAATGGCTCGTCCAGCAGTACAATCTGGGGCTGTCCCATCACGGCACAGGCAATGCCAAGCCGCTGTTTCATGCCCAAAGAATACTTCCGATAGGTGCGCCGGTCGTTGGGGTCAAGCCCCACCTTCCGCAGTGCATCCCGGATTTCCTCGTCGCTTACCTTGTTTTGCAGGGAAGCAATCAGCTTCAGGTTGTCAAACCCCGTCAGTTCATTCAAAAAAGCAGGGGATTCAATCAAAACACCAATACTGGGCGGGAAATCCATGTCCTTGTGCAGTTCCATATTGTTGATAAGAATACGTCCCTTGTCCGGCACAATCAACCCGCAGATGGTACGCATCAACATGGTTTTGCCGGAACCATTGATGCCCTGCAAGCCATACACCCATTGACTGTCAAAGGTAAGGCTCACATTTTTCAGTACCACCTTTTTTCGTATCATTTGTGTAACGTGTTCCAGCTGAACAAGCATCCTTTATTCCACCGTTCCTTTCTTTATCATCGGTATCCGGCGTATCACCATACGTCCGGCAAAATACCACACAAACCAGAACAAAATCCCGCACAGCAGCAGGATGATGCCGGGGATTTGCCCCATGCCCAAATTGCTGTTTCGAATCAGCATGGTGCCAGCACCCACCAGCACCGGGTTATCAAAATAAATGCACAGGGCGTAAAAGGCAACCATCCCAATGGTGGCAAGGGGCGCGCCCACCAGCAGGCTTAAGGTAAGCTGCATCTGTACCATAGCCGCAAAGCAAATTACCGGTAATACAAACACCCACAGGGAAAACCCTGCCCCATCAGCGGGTATCTGGTACACCAGTTGGGCATACAAAAACGGGTTCTTGCCTCCCAAAAGCAGGGCCACACAAAGCGCCAGCCCAACCACCACAAAAAACAGGATGGTATTGCACAATGCCCAAAGGCACTGCCCATCCCACCAAAGGGAACGCCAGCGGTAGGCCAAAATGGCATTTTCCGACCGGCTGTTCAGCTCGCTGCGGGCATAAAAGCCCACATACAAAAGCAGCACAATCCAGATAAGAATGGGCATGGCGGGCAGGGTGTACTGTGCATTCGGGTCCTTGGGTGCAGGTGAATCCCCATTGAACAGCATCATCCAAACATCCAAAAAGCCACCGGGTTCTGCTCCATAGCCACCGGAAAGGGTTATGCCAAGGGGGATAAAGATGCAAGCACAGGCGGCAAGCCGCTTCCAGGAACGCACCGTTCCATAAAGCAGGTTATACCACATTCCGGTCCACCTTTCTGCTCAGGAAAAACACCACTGTACCCACAGCAAACACAAGCAGGATTTCCCCCGCCAACATCATGGGGGTATAGTGCATCACAGGCTGGTTGGCACGGAAAATCAGGTCCGGTGCAAAGTTGGCAAGCCCCACATTATTCAGCAAACTGCTGATGGAATACACAAGGATAATGGGGGTAAGCAGGGCAACAAACCGGTTACGAATCAGCGAGGAAATGGCCAGCGCAAGGGTGGTCAAACCGCTGTAAAATACAACATCAATCAAGCTGTACCAAAGGATGTAAAGATAGGGGTGGTTGTGGTACAGTTCAAACCATAAGTAATTGGAACTATCCACCGAGAAGGTGAAGGTGGATGGGTGAGGCATCAGCTGGGGCATGGTCATGGTGGTCAAAAACATGCTGAACAACAGGACAATCCCCACCACCAGCGCCCCGCTGATGCAGGAGACGCAAAACTTGGCAACATAGTAATGTTTCCGGGAGGTACGGGTCAAAATATTCTTGATGTACCCGCTGTTGTAATCCTCTGCATAGGTGGTGGCAAAAGGCAACACCACAAGCAAGGGCAAAACCGTATAAAACAGCTGGGCGGCAGGGTGCATAACCTCCATAATGATGAATTGCTCAAACACCGACGGGGGATAATAGTACGCCTGTTCCATGGCAGATGCCCCCTGCAACAACTCCATGCTGTGGAACAATAGGGGCAAACTGCCCACAACCAGCCAGATACAGAAAAAAGCTCCGATGGCAAGGCTGATGTAAAATTCCCACCGGCGGAACAGCCGGTACAGTTCCATTTTAAAAATAGGTTTCATGCAAAAAACGACCTTTCAAAGAAGTTTTTATGAAGAATTCTGTATAAAAACAAAGACAATGATTGCATTACTGGGGAATGCGGATTACATAAAAGGGGCTCACATTACCAGTCTCATCAGACATATAGGGAGTTTCGAGCACAAGGGTTTTGCATTGCTCCACGTCTGCTTCTGCAAGATAACCCTGTACCACTGTAATAGTCTCCCTTGGGGCAAGGCTTCGGGCAAAATAAGATTTGTTATCGGCATGGGGGTGTTCCACCTGATTCCAATAAAAGACTTGGCCAGATCCCCATGTGTATGGATTGGGGGAATTTAACGCTGCAAATTGCAGGTCATTTCCGTAAAAGGTTGCCGTTTCATCCGAGGTATTTTCCACCGTATAAGTCACAAGGGCGATAACCTGCTCAGAACTAAGCTTGTCGCCTTCCAGCTTTGCACTAGAGGGGATATCATAAAAGTTGTCCTCCAAGCCGGAAAAATCCTGGGTGAATTCCAGCTTTTCCACCTTAGCGGTCAATACCGTTTTGTCGATATGTTCAATAGAGTACAAAGGGAAGGATTCTCCCACATCCACCCAAGTGGCAGCCTCACTGTAATTCTTTTTTGCAACTTCATCGGTCAAATCATCCACCGAAAAAACATATTCCGGGTTAAGGGTCGCGTTTTCTGCCTCTGCAATCAGCGCAGATTCAATCTCCTCTGGGGTCGGCTCTTTTTGACAGCCCGCCATCGCAAACAAGCTGAGCATTGCCAACCCCGCACTTGCAATCCGTAATTGATTCATAAATGATACCTCCTGAAATTATCAATGGTTTGATTGTGTTACAACCCGTAACCTGGAGCCTCACTTGAAAATATTACGGAATTGTTACAATGACAAAAGTGTAACATCGATTTGGAAAAGTGTCAATAAAGTTACAAGAGAAAAATTAAATTCGTGAAATATAGCAAAATTTATATGTTGATTTTTGTGTTAAATCACCAAATCAAGTAACAAACATAAACCCCTACACCCATCAAGGGATGGATACAGGGGGTAAAAGTAAAGCGATAAGGTCGGTATTTAAAAATAAAGAGGGGGTTACCCAGCAGGTGGACACCCCACAGAAAATTTACAACCAGCCCGCAAACCTGTTTGTGGCCGGATTCATCGGTTCACCTTCCATGAACTTTATACCCGGACGGGTGCAAAAAAAGGTGACCAGGTGCAATTCATCACCAATGGAGGACAGAGTTTCCCCCTTACTGCCCAGCAGGCAAACCAGCTTTGGCCCCAGTACGAGGGCAAGCAGGTGGTGCTTGGAATCCGGCTGGAGAATATCAGCGATACAGCGGACTGCCCGAACAAAGTATACAGACAGATGGAGGGAACCATCGCCGCGTCCGAGGGACTTGGCCATTACACCATCCTGTACCTGATGAACGAGGACGGCGAGTTTTCCGCCCGGGTACAGCCCCACCACACCACCCCGGTAAACAGCCGGAAAGTTCTTTATTATTATGGCGCTTACATTGGTTATGTTCAAAGTTGAAAAGAAAGGGGTTAAATATTGATGGATACTTCTATAACACAAAATCCCGCCGCCCGCCTTACCCTTAAACGGGATACCCACACAAAAGAGGAACTGCAAGCAATCCATAAAAAAATGGGCATGCTGGCATTGCGTCGCCGTCGGAT
>JAHLFP010000043.1 GCA_018883715.1 Candidatus Allofournierella pullistercoris
TGGCAATGTTGGCCATACCACCCTGGATAAAGGGGAATTCGGTTCCCAGCAGTTTGTTCAGTTGCATATTGTTGTATCCTCCTATTAAAAACCGTGCAGTAACAGTCAAATTCATTAAAAAGTGAGCAAACAGCCACCCCAGGTTAAGCCAGCGCCGAATCCCACACAGGCCACCTGACTGCCGGCGGGAAAAGCACCTTGTTCCCACAATTCGCTCAGGGCAAGGGGGATGCTGGCGGCAGAGGTATTGCCATAGCGGTCCATGTTCTTGTAAAACTGCGCAGGGTTTGCCCCCAGTTTTTTCACCACATGGTCGATGATACGGCTGTTTGCCTGATGGCAGACAATCTGGTTCAGTTGTTCCAGCGTGGTACCACTTTGCTGGCAAAGCTCCTGTAAGCACCGGGGAAGTGCATCCACTGCAAAGCGGAACACCGCCCGGCCATCCATGGAAAGCACACCCGGTTGTTCCGGTACAAGGCTGGGTGCATTGAGCTGTTCCACCTCGCCTTTTGCACCCCAGACACAGGCATAGGGGCTGTCGCTCAGCTCCACAACTGCGGCGGCGGCACCATCGCCAAAGAGCACAAACGTACCCCGGTCCTGTTGGTTTAAAATCCGGGACAGGCACTCTGCCCCAATGACCAGGGCATACCGTCCTGCATTTCCACCAGCCAGCAGACAGCGGGCGGTTTCCAGCGCATACACAAAGCCACTGCAAGCCGCATTCAGGTCAAAGCAGGGGACGGGATGGTTCATCTGGAGCCCCTGTTGTACCTGACAGGCCACTGAAGGGGTGCGGTAGTCCGCCGTAAAGGTGGCTGTGACAATCAGCCCCAGGTCATCCGCCGAAAGGCCAGCGGATGCCAGGGCAGAACGGGCGGCCTCCAGTGCCAAGGTGGAACAGCTTTCCTCTGGGGTGCAAAAATACCGCTGACGGATGCCAGTGCGGCTGGAAATCCACTCGTCGCTGGTGTCCATCCAGGTGGAAAGCTGGTCGTTGGTGATGCACTGGGAGGGTACACTGCGTCCCATGCCAATGATTTTCAGTCCCTTCATAGCATCTCCTTTGGTTTTTGGGTTAAAAATTTGTTTCCCATGGACTGGAATTTTTTATACCGATGCCCGGCGGGGTCGGACCAGATGCCGGAACGGCCCAGCGCTTTTTGCAAGGCAGCATCCACCGTTTCAAACATCTGTTCCGGTTGGGTGTGTGCGCCTTGTTCCGGTTCTGGAAGGATTTGGTCCACCACGCCCAGTTCCAAAAGGTCCTGTGCAGTCAGCTTCATCACATCGCAGGCTTCCTTACTGCGGGTTGGGTCCTTCCACAGGATGCTGGCAAAGCCTTCTGGGGATAGCACTGAGTAGACTGCATGCTCCAGCATCAGAACACGGTTGCCCATGGCAAGGGCAAGTGCGCCACCACTGCCACCCTCTCCAGTGATTACGGTAATTAAGGGAACGCTGAGTTGGCTCATCACCGCAAGACTGCGGGCGATGGCCTCTCCCTGACCACCGGCTTCTGCTTCCAGTCCGGGATAAGCGCCGGGCGTGTCCACAAAGGTGATGATGGGACGGCCAAATTTTTCCGCCTGTCGCATCAAACGCTGTGCCTTGCGGTAGCCCTGGGGGCTTGGCATGCCGAAATTATATTTGGTGTTTTCCGCAAGGCTACGGCCTTTCCGGTGTCCAATGACGGTGACAGGTCGTCCATGAAAGAGGGCAATGCCGCCCAAAATGCTGGCATCCTCCTGGCTGAGGCGGTCGCCACGCTGTTCAAAGAAATCGGTAAAAAGAGCCTGGATATAATCCGCTGTGCCGGGCCGTCCGGGGTGACGAGCCAGAGCAACCTTTTCCGCAGGGGTAAATTCAGCCACGGCGTCCACCTCCTTTGCTGTGAAGTTTAAGCAGTTGAATCAGGGTATCCCGCATGGCAGAGCGGGGAATCACTGCATCCACAAACCCATGTTCCAAAAGATATTCCGAACGCTGGAATCCTTCCGGCAGGGTTTGTCCGATGGTCTGCTCGATGACACGAGGGCCAGCAAAGCCAATCAGGGCTTCCGGTTCTGCCAGAGTGATGTCTCCAAGGGAGGCAAAGCTGGCGGTGACACCCCCGGTGGTGGGATGGGTTAAATAACTGATGTAAAGTCCGCCTTGCTCCTGAAAATGGGTGATGGCGGCGGCGGTTTTTGCCATCTGCATCAAGGACAAAATGCCCTCCTGCATTCTTGCACCGCCAGAGGCACAAAAGATAATCAAGGGCAGTTTTGCCTTGCGGGCAGTTTGTGCGGCTCGGGCGATTTTTTCACCCACAGCCACCCCCATGCTGCCCATCAAAAAGCGGCTATCCATGACAGCAACCACACAGGGAAAACCGCCAATTCGCCCCTTTGCAGTAACCACGGCTTCTTTCAAGCCAGTGGTGCGGCGCAGTTGTTCCAGTTTTTGGGGATAGCCTTCAAAATCCAAAGGATTTGTGGATTTCAGACTGTCGTTCAATTCCTCAAAGGTATCTGGATCCAATAGCATGGAAAGCCGCAGATAGGCACTTACCGGGCGATGGAATCCACAATGGGGGCAGACCAAAAGCTGGGTGTTCCACTGTTTTTTACTGCAAGCCTTGTTGCAGTTGGGGCATTGTTCAAATAAAGCAGGAGCATCAATGCGACTGGGAGCGGTGGTGCGGCCCTCTCGCAGGGTTTTCAGCCGCAACAGCCGCTCTCGCCGAGAGGTAAAACGATTGCTGGACATGGGTTATGATTCCTCCTGTGTTTTGGGCAGCCAGCCGGTTTCAAGCCATTCCAGCAGCTGTTCCAGATGTTCTTCCAAGAAGGCGGTGGAATACTCGCCCTTTAAAAAGTCGGGGTGATACAAAATCATGTGCGCCAAATCTGCCCCGGTGGGGTATCCGGTGATAATCAACTCCTCCAGTACCCGGCGCATCCGGCGAATGGCAAGCAGACGGGTGGGGGCATGGACAATCAGTTTTGCCACCATCGAATCATAGTAAGGGCTAAGTTCGTACCCAGCATACAAAGCGGAATCCACCCGCACACCACATCCACCCGGCAGGTGCAGAAACTCGGTTCGTCCGGGGGCGGGGGCAAAGCCTTTTGTGGGGTCTTCCGCATTGATGCGCACCTCGATGGCATGGCCCTGTAACTGAATATCAGACTGGGAAAAGGAAAGGGGAAGCCCGGCGGCAATCCGAAGCTGCTCCCGAATCAAATCCCGGCCTGTTACCATCTCGGTCACAGGATGTTCCACCTGAATCCGGGTGTTCATCTCGATGAAATAATAATTTCCATGGGCATCCAGCACAAATTCCACCGTGCCTGCCCCTTCATAGCCACAGCACTGAGCCGCTTTCACGGCGGCCTGTCCCATGGCTTGACGAAGGGCAGGGGTAAGCACCCGAGAGGGGGATTCCTCCAGCAGTTTTTGGTTTTTACGCTGGATGGTGCAGTCCCGTTCTCCCAGGTGCACCACGTTGCCGTGCTGGTCCGCCATAATCTGGAACTCGATGTGGCGGGGGGAGAGAATCAGTTTTTCCAGATACATATCCCCACAGCCAAAGCAGGCCACAGCTTCCGCCTGGGCGGCGGCAAGGGCACTTGCAAGCTCTTCCGGTGCAAAGACACGGCGCATGCCACGTCCGCCGCCCCCAGCACTGGCTTTCAGCAAAACGGGATAACCAATCTGCTGAGCTTGTTCCAGTGCCTGCTCTGCGTTTTCCAGGATGCCCTGAGAGCCGGGAACCACCGGAACCCCTGCCTGTATCATAAGACTGCGGGCGGCGGCCTTATTGCCCATCTGGCGAATAACATCTGCACTGGGGCCGATGAATTTCAGGCCGCAACGGGTGCAAAGTTCGGCAAATTCGTCGTTTTCTGATAAAAAGCCATAGCCGGGATGGATGGCTTCACAGCCAGTTTCCAGAGCGGCCGTCAAGATAGCAGTCTGGTTCAGGTAACTTTGTGCGGCCTTTGCTGGGCCGATGCAGATGGCCATTGTAGCCAGCTGTACGTGTAGGCTTTGGGCATCTGCGGTGGAGTAAACCGCCACGGTTTCAATGCCCATCTCGTGGCAGGTGCGGATGATACGAACCGCAATTTCCCCACGGTTGGCAACCAAAATTCGTTTCAGCATGGCTTACAACTCCTGCACTTCAAACAGAGCATCCCCAAACCCCACAAGCTGACCATCTTCGGCCACAACTTGTTGTATGATGCAATCACAGGGGCTTGGAATTTCGCTAATCATCTTCATGGCTTCAATCAGGCCGATGGTCTGTCCCTTTTTCACCCGGTCACCGGGCTGGACAAAGGCGGGTGCATCCGGCGCACTGGCCCGGTAAAAGGTGCCCACCAAAGGCGCATCAATGGTTTGGCTGGGGGTGCTTGCTTGCACCGGAGCGGCATTGCAGGCCACTGCCTCCCCCAGAGCTACATCACCGGCGGGAACGGTCTGAGGGTAGGCGGCAACGGTAGGCTTTTCCAAAATAAGTTGCTGGTCTTGGTTATGACACTCAAGACGGCAGGAACTGCTGGCATCAAAGGCTTGCAGTAGGCGAATGATTTCTTCCGTATTCACGGGGAGAACCTCCTTCTATATGGGGGATTTAAAAAAATGCCCCAGCAAAGCCTTACGGCACCGCCAGAGCATATGGGAAGAGCGCAGCTTCGCACACTGCGCCCTTAAAAGTTGTTTAGCTGTGGGCCTGCAGATAGTTTACAATGTCGCCCACGGTCTTCAGGTTAGCAAGTTCTTCGTCAGGAATGGAAACGCCCAGGTTATCCTCCAGAGCCATGTTCAATTCCACAGCGTCCAGGCTGTCTGCGCCCAGGTCATCGGCCAGAGTGGCCTCCATGGTAACAGCATCGGCTTCACAGCTCAGGGTGTCTACAATAATATCGCGTACCTTTTCAAACATAGGTCAATACCCACTTTCTTTTTTGATTTGTCGGTCGGGAAAATAGTTCTATAATTTTAGTTAAATATTTTTAATTAAAATTATAGAATCATTCTACCCGCTGGTGAACCGTTTGTCAATGGTAAAAGTAACAAATTGGTAATTTTGTTTGGATAAATGATTTTCAGGGTAAAATCATTGGTGAAACATCACAAAGTAATGAGATGAAGTGTGGAAGAGGGGAAATGGGCAAAGAAATGCCGCTCATTTTAAGAGGAAAAATGAATTTTATCCCTGCAATCCCCGCTGTCGCTACATTATATATAATAAAGCGCAGGCTGAGGATATGAGGGTACGACAAAAATAGGAGTGTTTCCTGAAAAAGTAAAAAATAAGGCGATAAATTTCGGGTTTTGTCTTTTTGACAAATACAAATTAGCTAAATGTACTAAAATGCAGAGGGATGGGAAGAATCTGAAAAAAACGATTGAATTTACAACGTTAAAATGATAGAATAAGCAATGCTCTGTCTTTTCTGGTGCACACGATTAGAAAGCTACTTGAATGAAGAGCAATCGACTAGCAAGATATTGTAAAAAGCACGCAATATCTTAGCTGAAAAATTTAAAGAATATGGCTTGCTTTTTGGGTGTTTTTATGTTACAGTTTGCTTAGGTAAATTGAAAAAGCAAGTCGCAAAAATAACGGCATGAGGTGCAAAAAATGGCTGACAAACATCATTTGAAGAATCCTGGAACCACCGCCCTGTTTGAGGCAATTCTTTCTTTGGAGAACATGGAGGAGTGCTACACCTTCTTTGAGGATCTTTGTACCATGAAAGAATTGGCAGACATGGCCCAGCGCTTGCAGGCCGCCAAGATGCTCTTGGCAGGAAAAACCTATGAGCAGATTGTGAAAAGCGTGGAAATCAGCACGGCAACCATCAGCCGTATCAACCGCTGCATCCAGTACGGCAACGGTGGCTATGAGCTGATTATCAACCGTGTAAACGAAGAAAAAGAAGAGCAATAAAAACAAATAAAAAACACCCTCCTGTGTACCGCATACAGGAGGGTGTTTTTTGTTTGCTTTAAAAATTTAATCTTGGGGACGGAATTGCACCTTGCCGTCATCGTCAATGCCGTCCACAATGGCAAGGCTGGTCAGCTTGTAGCCTGCTGCCCGCAGCTGTTCGCCGCCGGTTTGGAAACCTTTCTCGATGGCGATGCCGATGCCGCCAACGGTGGCGCCTGCCTGACGGCATACATCCAGCAAACCGTTCATGGCCTTGCCCACTGCCAAAAAGTCGTCCACAATCAATACTTTATCGCTGGGAGAAAGAAATTTTTTGGACAGGGTAATGTTATAGTCCTTACCATAAGTAAAGGAATGCACGGTGGAGGTAAACACATCCCCATCCAGATTTTTGCTTTTTGCCTTCTTTGCAAAGACCACCGGAACATTGAAGTAACGGGCGGTCATACAGGCAATGGCAATGCCGGAAGCTTCGATGGTCAAAATTTTGTTAATACCGTCATTTTGATAGATGCGGTAAAATTCCTTGCCGATTTCATCCAGCAGATTTACATCCAGCTGGTGGTTCAAAAAAGCATCTACCTTTAAAATGTTGCCAGCCCGCATCTGGCCATCTTGTACAATACGATCTTCCAACAGTTTCATTGTGTACGCTCCCCAAAGTATAAATCTGCACCTTTTACCCCAGGGCATGATACCCCCAAAGGATACCCTGTGGCAAAATATAATGTTATCTATTATACAAAAAACCCGACTTTTTGCAATGCCTCCGAGGAAAGTTTTTTTGAAATTTTCAAAGAAAATTGGAAACCAAGGAAAAAGAGTCGGCTACATTTGTCCTTTTGGCTAAAACAAATTATACGATAGAACAAAGATGTTTTGTGAAATATTACCACGTTTTCGTTTTAGATTGGTGAAAAGTATGGCAATTTAGTGCATTGAAATGTGTAGGTGGACGGGTTATAATGAGAGCACACAAAAAATCTCAGGCTCAGTAAAGCGAGAAAGCAATGCAGTGAAAAACTGGTTGTAGGACGTTTCTGATAGCAGAGATGAGAGGAGAGTCAAATTATGAAAAAAGCACTGAGCGTTATGCTTGCTGCAGCAATGGCGGTTAGCTTTGCCGCCTGTGGCACAGGCACAACCAACCCCGGCACATCCAATTCGACTTCACAGGGCAGTTCCGCTGCCGCAACCTCGATTCGTGTAGGTGGCCTTGGGCCTCTAACCGGCGGCGCAGCCATTTATGGAAATGCGGTAAAGAATGGCGCCCAGCTGGCAGTTGATGAAATTAACGCAAAAGGCGGCCTCCAGTTTGAGCTGAACTTCATGGACGACGAAAACGACGTGGAAAAATCCATGAACGCTTACAACAGCCTGAAGGACTGGGGCATGCAGCTGCTGATGGGTACCACCACAACCCAGCCCTGCATTGCCGTTTCTGCTCAGGCAAGCGACGACCGTATGTTCGTACTGACCCCGTCTGCTTCCGCTCCTGAGGTGGTAGCAAACGAGACTGCTTACCAGGTTTGCTTTACCGACCCCAACCAGGGCATGGCTTCTGCAAACTACATCGCAGACAACAACCTGGCAACCAAGGTTGCTGTAATCCACGACAGCTCCGACGCTTACTCCTCCGGCGTCTATGCCAAGTTTAAGGAGCAGGCTGAGGCTCGTGGTCTGGAGATTGTTGCTGACGAAGCTTTCACTGCTGACAACAAGACTGACTTCTCGGTTCAGGTACAGAAGGCAAAGAGTGCCAATGCAGAACTGGTATTCCTGCCCATCTACTACAGCGAAGCTGACCTGATCCTGCAGGAGATGAACAAGCAGGGCTATGAGGCCACCGTCTTTGGCTGTGACGGTCTGGACGGCCTGTTGACCATCCCCGGCGCAGACACCAGCCTGTTTGAGGGCGTAATGCTGCTGACTCCCTTCGCAGCAGATGCCCAGGATGAAATGACCCAGAACTTTGTAACCAGCTATCAGGAGAAATTCGGTGAAGTTCCCAACCAGTTTGCTGCTGACGCTTACGATGCAATGTATATCCTGCTGGCCGCTTGCGAGAAGGCAGGTGTAACCGCTGACATGGACGCCGCTACCATCTGTGACAAGGTGATGGAGGCTATGCCCCAGCTGACCCTGGACGGCTTGACCGGTAATGGCATGAAGTGGGAAGCCACCGGCGAGGTAAACAAAGAGCCTCGCGCAGTTAAGATTGTAAACGGCGCTTACGCCGCTATGTAATGCAAAAAGGGCCGCTGGTCAAAAAGGCGGCTCTTTTTTGGTACTCGTCTATACTGGATAGACCCAAGGGTACAGGCAATAAAGGGGAGTGAAACTGTGGAGTTTTTATCATATGTCATAAACGGTATTAGCCTGGGCGGTGTGTATGCCATCATTGCGCTGGGTTATACCATGGTTTATGGAATTGCAAAAATGCTGAACTTTGCTCACGGTGATGTCATCATGGTGGGTAGTTATCTGGTTTATGTGGCAGTGACCGGGGCAGGGATGCACCCGCTTTTGGCGGTGGTTCTGTCCATGGTGGCTTGTACCCTTCTGGGAATTGTAATTGAACGGCTGGCTTATAAGCCCTTGCGGGGAGCATCCTCCCTGTCCGTGCTGATTACCGCCATTGGTGTAAGTTACCTGTTGCAGAATCTGGCACTGCTTATCTGGGGTTCCACCCCGAAATCCTTCAGTTCGGTTATCAGCCTGCCCACCTTCCATCTGGCAGGTGGAAGCCTGACCATTCCGGGCATTACCGTGGTAACGGTGGCGGTGTCTGCTGTTATCATGGTGGGGCTGGTATGGTTTGTGAACTCCACCCGGACAGGCCAAGCCATGCTGGCGGTCAGTGAGGACAAGGGTGCTGCCCAGCTGATGGGAATCAACGTGAACACCACCATTGCCATCACCTTTGCCATTGGTTCTGCACTGGCGGCGGTGGCAGGTGTGCTGCTGTGTACCGCTTACCCCAGCTTGCAGCCCACCACCGGTGCAATGCCTGGCATTAAGGCATTCACAGCGGCGGTGTTTGGCGGCATTGGTTCCATTCCCGGTGCAATGGTGGGTGGTATCCTGCTGGGTATCATTGAGATTCTCAGCAAGGCATACATTTCCACACAGCTTGCAGATGCCATTGTGTTTGCGGTTTTGATTGTAGTCTTGC
Organism: Candidatus Allofournierella pullistercoris; assembly: GCA_018883715.1. Classification (GTDB taxonomy): domain Bacteria; phylum Bacillota; class Clostridia; order Oscillospirales; family Ruminococcaceae; genus Allofournierella; species Allofournierella pullistercoris. The sequence goes on from JAHLFP010000043.1 coordinate 9,126, forward strand.
TGGTGCGTCCCACCGGCTTGATGGGCAAAAAAATCAACGAAAAGGTGTGAGGTGGCAGCATGAACGGAATAAAACGGTGGAGCAAAACCACCAAAAGCAACATTATTACATACGGAATCGTGCTGGCATTTTATCTGTTGATTGAGGGATTGCTGGCAGGCAATTTACTGAGTAACTCCTTTCAGGGAATGCTGGTGCCGGTGTGCGCCTATGTGGTTCTGGCAGTGTCCTTGAATCTGACCGTAGGCATCCTGGGCGAGCTGAGCTTGGGCCATGCAGGATTTATGAGTGTGGGTGCCTTTTCTGGTGCCGTGCTCTGGGTAATTTTGGAAGGCAAAGTGCCCGACCTGGTGGGCCTTGTACTGGCCATGTTGCTGGGCGGTGTTGTGGCAGGTGTTTTCGGCTTTTTGATTGGTATCCCAGTGCTTCGCTTGCGGGGCGACTATCTGGCCATTGTGACCCTGGCCTTTGGTGAAATCATCAAAAATATCCTGAATGCCCTCTACCTGGGTGTGGATGCCAGCGGGTTGCATGTTTCCCTGAAGGACAGCGCCGCACTGGGTCTGGATGCAGAAGGAACCTTGATTATCAACGGCGCCATCGGCATCAGCGGTATGAAGAAAATTTCCTCTTTCACTGCGGGAATTATTTTAGTATTGGTTGCACTGGCTGTGATTCTCAACCTGATTCACTCCCGTGCTGGACGTGCCATCATGGCAATCCGTGACAACCGAATTGCGGCAGAGGCAATGGGCATCAATATCACCAAATACAAATTGATGGCCTTTATTACCTCGGCGGTGTTTGCAGGCATGGCAGGCGTGCTGTATGCCCTGAACTATACCACCCTGGCAGCAAAGAAATTTGATTATAACACCTCGATTCTGGTACTGGTTTTCGTGGTGTTGGGCGGCATTGGTAACATCCGTGGTTCCATCATTGCGGCTACCATTCTGTACATCCTGCCGGAGCTGCTCCGTGGATTGCAGGATTACCGGATGCTGGTATACGCAGTGGTGCTGATTTTCATGATGATTTTCAACCAAAGTCCCCAGGTGCTGGCCTGGCGTTCCAGAATGGGGCAGATTATGATGAACTGGCCTGTGGCACAACGGTTTGCATCCATGAAACAAGGAAAGAAGGAGGGCTAACAGATGGCATTGCTGGAAGTTATGAATGTGGGCATTGCCTTTGGCGGTTTGCAGGCAGTTTCCCAGCTGGACATGAAGCTGGAGGCGGGGGAGCTGTACGCCTTGATTGGCCCCAACGGAGCAGGAAAAACCACCGTGTTTAACATGCTCACCGGGGTATATCGCCCCACCGAGGGAGATATTTTTCTGGATGGTAAGAATATCACCGGAAAATCTCCCACCGTTATCAACCAGGCGGGCGTTGCCCGTACTTTCCAGAACATCCGACTGTTCGACAAGCTGAGTGTACTGGATAATGTAAAAATCGGACTGCACAACCAGATTCGCTACTCCATGTTTACGGGAATTCTTCGTCTGCCCAGCTTCCGGGAAAAGGAAGCGGACATGGATTTTGAAGCCATGAAACTGCTGGCCTTGTTTGATTTGGACAAGGAGGCACATCTGCCTGCATCCAGCCTTCCTTACGGCAAGCAGAGGAAGCTGGAGATTGCCCGAGCACTGGCAACCCAACCCAAACTGTTGCTGCTGGACGAACCCGCCGCTGGCATGAACCCCAGCGAAAGCGAGGAGCTGATGCACACCATTAAACAGGTGCAAAAGCAATTTGGGGTGGCAATCCTGTTGATTGAGCATGACATGAACTTTGTTATGGGTATTTGTGAGCATATTTTTGTGCTGGATTACGGGCGCATTATCGCCCAGGGTAATGGGGAAAGCATCCGCAACAACCCCAAGGTAATCGCAGCATATTTGGGAGGAGAGTAACCATGGCGCAGATGCTTAGTGTAGATCATTTGAATGTGTGCTACGGCGCAATCCAAGCCATCCGGGACATTTCCTTTCATGTAAATGAGGGTGAAATTGTTACCCTGATTGGCGCAAATGGCGCTGGCAAAACCACCACCATGCACGCAATTTCTGGCTTGCTGAAACCCAAGGCTGGCACCATTGATTTTATGGGCAACCGCATCAGCGAGATGGAAGCGCACAAAATCATCCGGTTGGGACTTGCCCAGGTGCCGGAAGGACGGCGGGTATTCAGTCAGCTGTCGGTGCAGGAAAATCTGACCATGGGTGCTTTTACCCGCAAGGATGGAGCGGCCGCCGTGGCACAGGATATGGAAAGGATTTATGACCGTCTGCCCCGCTTGCGGGAGCGTCGCCATCAGGCTGCGGGAACTTTGTCCGGTGGTGAACAGCAGATGTTGGCCATTGGCCGGGCACTGATGAGTAAGCCCAAGATGCTGTTGCTGGATGAGCCTTCCATGGGACTTTCCCCCCTGCTGGTGAAGGAGATTTTCAAAATCATTCAGGATGTGAACCGGGACGGCATGACCGTGCTATTGGTGGAGCAGAATGCAAAGATGGCTCTGGAAATCGCAAACCGCGCCTATGTGCTGGAAACCGGCATGATTAAGATGGAAGGCGATGCCAAGGAACTGGCCAACGACATTGAGGTGCGCAAGGCATACCTGGGTTGTTAAGACAGGGTGCAGGAAATCATGCACAGATGGGTTCGGACTGCATATAATGGCGTACCAGACCGAAAGGGCTGGAAACTATACTTCATATGGAGGAACGAACTATGTCTATGCCGAGTATTTCTGCACATCCCCATCCCGTATCCTTCCGTCAGGCCGTGATTGACCTGCTGGAGAGCATTGCTCTGGAAGAAACCGCAATGAGCCATATCCTGAATGCAGAGGGCGAGAAACTGCAACGTGCCATAGCCATGGATGATCTGGACTTCTGTCAGCTGATGGAGGTAAACGAGTCTGTTGCAAACATGGTAAACGTGATTGGCGGCCTGGAAAACATCCTGAAAGATAAGCTGGAGTTTGTGTGCAACAACCTGTACTACCCCTCCTGCTCCGCGGATGACCACCACCACTATGATTGCCACGACGACTGCAACGGCATGCGATAAGCATTTCAGCGCCACAGTGGCAGGCACAGACGTGCTTTAAAAAGTACCATTTATATGGTATAAATAAGTTAGTACAGAAAACCCCAGGAATTTTTTCCTGGGGTTTTTGGTGGCTTGTTTTAATATGAAGTCGATATATAAGGGAGGTGTTTCACCAATGGCCAATAATAAGGGTGCCAATTTGCCTGTAAATGGTATACGAAAGTTACAGATAAACAAGCAGGAGAGAAGCCGAAAAAATTTTGCGTGATACTTCGCAGAAAGGTTCCAGACCGAGTGGAGCGTGTTACCATGCAGTATTACCGGACTGTAAAACGGAAGATGGATTTGCCGGGTTATTTTACTTGGAATTATGCCGAAACCTTGGTGGTTGACCGAAAAAGCAAGACCATCGAATACACCCAAAGAATCCCATCCGGCGGCACTGCATCCAAAAAGGTGTACCGGGAGAAGGGGCTTGACATCCTGCTGGATTGCATTGATGTGGCCAACCCCTTTGGAGAAATAATCGACAATCCGCTGGATATCGGAGAAAGACCCCTGGAAACCCAGGAGTATATTCTTACCATCCACTTCCAGAATAGGCCGGCAAAGGTGATAAAAGGCACTTACGATAAAACAGCCTTGCCCAGTGCCTGGGCTCAGTTTGCCAGCGAGGTGCGGTGGCTTCTGTCTACCTGGGGTTCTGGGGAAATGCTGGACCCGAATGTTTACACAAGGAGAACTCGCCAGAAAGGGGATTATATCTATTGCCAGGTGGAATTTACCTCGGGAGGAAAAACTTACTATTACCGCACAGAGGATGAAAGCATCGAGCCGGGAGATACCGTAATCGTCCCGGTGGGCAAGGACAACCAGCCTACACCCGCAACCGTGGTGGAGGTAGGTTTTTATGGGAAAGATGAGGTTCCCTTCCCGCTGGAAAAAACCAAGAGGATTCAACCCAGATGGCATTGATGTGGGAAATGTGTTGTTTTTAGGGGAGCGGATACCCACACAATTGTTCCCAGCGGCAATAATGATAGTCAAAAAACTGATTTTTAAGGGGAGGCAGCTTTGTAGGAGGGTTGCCTCCCTTTCCTTTTATGCTCAAATCAAATAGAGTACCTCTAATAAAGAACTAAGTTACAAAAGGTGTTCCGAAAAAGGCTTGCATCTTTGATTTTACCGTAAGTTTACACGAATTTGAACGCTTCATGGTTGTGGCCTGATGGAATTGACTGTATGATTATTGTGAATTATTATGCTCAGATAATTAAAAAATCACAACACATCGACCCCGGTTTGAAAAAACAGGGGCCGTATTTCTATCTATAGGGAGGGATTGTGTTGCATGAATGAGGAACATAAAATCGTCCAGCAGGTTTATACGGCAAAGGAGGACGTACAGGCGGCGGATCGGCTGATTGGGGATTATATGCCTTTTATTAAGGCGGAAACAACCAAATTTTTAAAGCGCCCGCCAATCGAGGGACACGACGCTGAGCTAAGCATTGCGATGATTGCCTTCCATGAGGCAATCCGTGGGTATTCTCGTACTCGTGGGGCTTTTCCGAAATATGCTGCTCTACTGATTAGAAGTCACTTGATTGATTTTAGCCGCAGTGGACAGCGGCACAGCCACGTTGTGTCATTGGATGCGCCCACAGCAGAAGATGGCACCACTTTGGCGGATACCCTGACGGATGAACGGGATGCACAGGAAGAAACAGTGATGCGGGATGCTACCCGTGGGGAAATTGAAGAGCTGACCCGGCAGATGGAGCAGTTTGGTGTCAGCCTCAGCGATGTGGCAGACAACTGCCCCAAGCAACAGAGGACACTGGATGCCTGCCGTAAGGCTTTAGCCTATGCCAGGGAGAACACGGGACTATTAGATGAGCTTTTACAGAGCAAACGACTGCCCATCCGGCGGCTAACAGAGGGCAGTGGTGTGGAGCGCAAGACACTGGAACGACATCGTAAGTATATGGTGGCACTGTTGCTGATTTACACCAATGGATATGAAATAATCCGTGGACATTTGAAACAGGTAATGAAAGGAGTGGCAGTGCGATGAGTTATCTTGTAATGGAATGCCACCCCGGCTATGTAATTCTTCTGGATGAAGAGGGGCGTTTTTTAAAGGCGGCTAACTTCCAATATGAAGTGGGCCAGACAGTGTATGAGCCGGTTGTTATGAAAGAACCCCCAGAAAAACAGCCGAATACCATCCGCTGGATATGCACAAAACGGACAGCCTTCCCATTACATCACCCTGGAAAAAGCACAGGAAATTGCGTTGATTCAAGCAAATGTCAATGCGGCGAACGCTGTATTTGAGGATAAACAATTCGACCACAACGATGGAACTCCTGTTTTTGAGCTGGAATTTACTTCCAATGGAAATGAATATGAATACGACATTGATGCTGTAACCGGTAAGGTTTTGCGGGCAGAGTACCGGGTATCTGGTGTTCAGGTTGGAAACCAGCAGAGCGGCACGCAGGGGACAACTCCGCCAGCGGGAAACAGCGTAAACAACTACAACAACACCGACTACGGCCCGAACAACGACGGTGTGACCGACTACAACGATACTGACTATGGTCCGAACAACGATGGCGTAACCGATTACAACGCTCCTGCCGGAGACTCTGGCTACGATGGAGATTCCGGTTATGACAACGGGGATTCCGGCTATGACGATTGAGCCGACAAACGGTAGTTGTCTTCGGCATGAACTAAAGCACCAGATCAACCTGCGGGAAGATTTGGTGATTTCCCAGCGGCTGAGAAAGCTGTTTGACCATGACCAAAATGCCGGAGCAGACGGGATATACCGGGTAACCAGCTTGTATTTTGACACCCCTTATGATACCGTGCTGCGGCAGAAAATCGACGAAGTAAACCGGCGGGAGAAATTCCCCTACGGTACTATGGTACAAACGGCTCCTTTATCAAGCTGGAGAAGAAGTACAAGATAAACGGTCTATGCGGTAAGTGTAGTGCCCGTATAACCCAAGAACAGGTGGAAAAACTTCTTTCCGGCAGCTATGAATTTCTGATGGATTCAAAAGATGCGCTTTTGATTGAGCTTTATAGCAAGTTAAAGGGAAAGGGGCTGTGGCCTAAGACGGTGGTTCGTTACGACCGGGAGGTGTTAGCACAAAGCCAAAGCCGATGGACAAAGCGAAGATAGACGCAACCAGTCGGCTGGAAGCCAGGCAACGAGCCATGGAGCGGGCAATCCGGCAAGCCAAAAGAGAAGCAGAGGGCTTGCAGGATGAACAAGCTGCCGCAGATGCGCGGCGAAGGGTGCGCCATCTGCAAAAGCAGTTGAAGGAATTTGTGAACACCCACGGAGATATGTTGCGTCGTGACCCTTGGCGAGAGAGGTATGATGGAGTGCCGGCGCAGCTGCCCTATTTTGGACGTGGTAGCGGCGGAGAATGGTACACAGAAGGGCAAACAGAGCGGAAACTTCTGGCTACGATTGACCCAACAAATAAAAAGTTGGTAGAAATGTGGCTTGATGCATTTTGTAAACAGTATGCATCGTCTCCCGTGGAAAATATGCTGGTTATAACCAAGAATGGCGAAGTGCATTTCATGACAGATAATAACCCCAGAGGGGTTGACTGTTCTTATTTGGGTGATAAACTAAAGGGGAGTTGGAATATTCATACTCACCCGCCAGACAGTACGCAGTTTTCCTTCAGCACAGATGCTGATATACCTGCATTTTTTGAAGATGGTTCGGCTGTGATGGAAGCGGTGGATTATAAATATCGTTACCGATTTGAACGACCTGAAGGAATTACATGGGAAATGTGGGATAAAGTCCGTTCGGATGTAGAAGATTGTGAAAATGAACTAATAAAACAATATGGATTAGATTTCGATACTTACGAAGAAAACCGGCAGCATGCGATTATTCAAGAAACCTGTAAAAGACTTGGAATTGATACTTATTCAAGAAGGAAATTGAAATGAATTACACGAAAGAACAATTGGATGAACTTTGGATTAAGTCAAGACGACGATATGAAACTTTAATTGCAGAATACCGCCGTACTCACAAGGTTCCCAGCCGAGGAATCATTTCCACCCCAGAAATTGATGCCGAACGGGCTGAACAGAAACGTCTTCGTAAAGAATATTTCAAACTGAAAGATAAAAACGAATTATAGTTATTACAGCGAAATCAAATGATTTTATAGCACATTTAATTCAATACCCATAAAAGCTCACGCCCCAAAAGGGCAGTGGGCTTTTTTCATGCCTGTCTGGCTGCATGAGGCCGGGACGGGCTTTTTTATTCGAAAAAATAAAAGAAAGGATGAAACCCATGCGAAAGAAGAACGAAGCGGAACAGCCCCAGGCACTGGGCGAGGAACACCCCGCTCAGGAATCCCAGGAAAAGGAAGTGCAGGGTCAGCCCCAGCAGGAGCAAGCTGAGGAATCCCAGCAGTCGGAACAGGAAGAACCCAAACAGGAAACCGAACCCAAGCAGGAGAAAAGCCAGACTAAGGCGGCAAAGACAGCGGAAGCGAAAGAAGTGCCCACCTCCCAGAAGCAGGACACACCGGACAAAAGCCAGCAGCGCATCCAGGCACTGGAACAGGAGGTGCTGGAACTGCGCAGCCGAAATGCGGCATATGCTGCGGGTGTGCGTCCGGAAC
>JAHLFP010000044.1 GCA_018883715.1 Candidatus Allofournierella pullistercoris
GAAAGAAGTGCCCACCTCCCAGAAGCAGGACACACCGGACAAAAGCCAGCAGCGCATCCAGGCACTGGAACAGGAGGTGCTGGAACTGCGCAGCCGAAATGCGGCATATGCTGCGGGTGTGCGTCCGGAACAGGTGGAAGATGCGGTCACGCTGTCCATGGCACAGGCTAAAGTGGCTGGTGAAGTAACGGAGGAAACGCTACAGCGGGCCATGGAGCAGGTGTTACAGCGACACCCGGAATGGAAGGCGGTTACTACCGGCAAAAAGGCATCTGGTGGCTTTGTGCTGGGCAGCGACCCCAGCCGCACCACTGATTCTAAGCCTGCAAACGGCCGCAAAACCGAAAACAAAAAACCTTGGAACAAATTTAACCGATAAGAAAGGATGATACTATGGCAAATACTGTAAACTACGCCCAGGCATTCCCCCAGAACCAGGCTGCCCCGGAAAAAGACGCCCTGTTTTTATGCGTGAAAAATGCAAGTGTGTACTTTTTATGTATCTGAAAACGAAAAAACCTAGGTAGAAGCTAATTCTACCTAGGTTTACCTGGTGCGAGGGAAGGGACTTGAACCCTCAAGGTAAAAACCACATGCACCTCAAACATGCGCGTATGCCGATTCCGCCACCCTCGCAGATATACAGTTTTGCAGAACTGTGACTGCAAGAGAGATTCTATCATAAAAATACAAGACTGTCAAGCAAAATTTCAAAAATTAACTTAAAACTTGAAGCAGTAGGGCATATGCTTAAAAAAGTGGTTTACTGGAGCAAATCCCCGGGAAGGGTGCTGGAAAAATCGCGGGTGTCCAAGGGATAGGAATTCGGTTCGTCCTCGGCGGGAAGCTCGGTCACCTGGCTGAGTTTGCGCTGAATCTGCCGGGTGCGCACACCCACCAGGTTTTCCAGTTCATGGCTGGCCTGGTTGATGCGGTTTTGTGCCTGTGCAAGGGCTTTGCCGAATGTTTCAAACTCGGTTTTCACGCCGCCCAGCACCTTCCAAACCTCGCTGGAACGTTTTTGGATGGCGAGGGTGCGAAAGCCCATCTGTAAGCTGTTCAAAAGGGCGGCCATGGTGGTGGGGCCAGCCACCACAATCTTAAATTCCTGTTGCAGACGGTGGGAGATTCCCCGGCGGACAACCTCGGCATACAGTCCCTCCACAGGCAGGAACATGATACCAAAATCCGTGGTATGCGGGGGTGAAATGTACTTGGTGTGGATGTCCTTGGCAAAACTGCGCATCCGTTTTTCCAGATCTTTTGCGGCGGTTTCCACGTTGGTTTTATCTCCGCTGTCGTAAGCATCCAGAAGGGCGGTATAGGCATCTGCGGGAAATTTGGCATCCATGGGCAGCCACACGGGATTCTGTCCTGTGCCCGGCAGTTTTAGGGCAAATTCCACCCGTTCGCTGCTGCCTGGTACAGTGGCGATGTTCTCGCTGTACTGTTCCTTGGTCAAAAGTTCATCCAAGATGGCGGCAAGCTGTACCTCGCCCAAGATACCCCGGGTTTTCACGTTGCTGAGCACCTTTTTCAAATCCCCCACACCTGTGGCCAGATGGCGCATTTCGCCCAGTCCTTGATACACCATTTCCAGCTGTTTGCTCACAAGCCCAAAGCTTTTTTGAAGCCTATCTTCTAAGGTTTGCTGTAATTTTTCCTCCACGGTCAGTCGCATCTGCTCCAGACGGCGGTCGTTGCTGGTTTGCATGGCTCCAAGGCGCAGTTCCATGGTGGTGCGGATGCTTTCCAGCTTCTGCTCGGTTTGCATGGCGCCAGCTTGCATCCCGGACATGACACGGTTATTTAACTCCTGCCGGGTCTGGCGAATTTCTGCCAAAAGATCCTGACGCACCTGCTCCAGGTCGTCGCCGTTCAAAGGGGGTTGCTGGCTTACCTGGCGCAATAAGCCTACCAAGCTGAGGATACAGGCCGCCGCAGCAAGCAAAAGGGTTGCAAGTTCCATGTGATTCTCCTTCAAAAAAGGGGGATAAACCCCAATTTAGTGTCATACAGATATAAGTATAAAAGGTTTGTGACGGCAAATCAATCATTCAATGGAAAAGCAAAGGAGAGGCAGAGATGAAGTGGAAGATGCGCAGAAGCTGGCTGTGGGCGGCAATTTGTGTAATGGGGGGCTTAGCGGCCGCAGGCTGGATGGTGTTTTCTGTATTTTGGATGCCGGTGGGGTGTGCTCAAGAGGATTTAAGCACCAGGTTTGTGACCGAGACTGCGGCGCAGAATGAGGAAGAACCCACCCAGAAGCGGGTGTACTTAACCTTTGATGATGGCCCCAGCCCCACCACCGAAACCGTGCTGGAAATTTTACAGCAGAAACAGGTGAAAGCCACCTTTTTTGTGATTGCGGCAGAAAACAACCGGGAGTACCTTCCGCTGATTCGCAAGGCGGTGGAACAGGGGCATCAAATTGCCCTCCACAGTTGCACCCATGACTATAAATCTATTTACGCCAGCACCACCGCTTTTTGGGCGGATATAAAAGAGTTGCGCCAGCAGATTGCCCCCTATGTGGATGTGGAGAAAATCCAGTGGATTCGCTTCCCCGGGGGCAGTACCAACACGGTAAGCCACAAATATGGGGGCAGTGGTATCATGAAAACCTTAAAACAGCAGGCAGAGGAAAAAGGGTATCGGTACATTGATTGGAATGTGTGCGCCAACGATGCCATTGGGGGACATCCCAGCGCCAACACCATCTACCACAATGTGGTGGACAGTGTAAATGACAAAAAAGAGGTGGTGGTTTTGATGCACGACACCAAAGCCACAAAGACCACCGCCGAAGCACTGCCGGACATGATTGACTGGTTTTTGGAACAGGGGTTCGAGTTTTGCGTGCTGGACCAAATGGGAGAAAAACAGCCAAAAGCTGAATAAAAGAAAAGATACGACACACAGAACCAGACCACGAGCGAGGGTGCTTGTGGCTGGTTCTTGCCTGTTTTTTGACGAATTTGGGCAAATTACGGTGGTAGAGCGGATTGTAAAACTGCCTTGAATGGTGTAAGATAAGATACAGCACCATACAAAAGGGAGGATGCCATGTTTGGGTATATCCGGCCGGTTCGCCCGGAGATGAAGGTTAAGGAATTTGAAGCCTATCGGGCGGTTTACTGCGGCCTGTGCCAGGAACTAAAGCGTAGCTATGGCTTTTGGCCAAGAATGATGCTAAACTATGACCTGGTGCTGGTGGCTCTTCTGGCGGATGGCATCCAGGGGACTTCCGGTACAGTGTGCCGCCAGCGGTGCATTGCAAACCCGGTACAATCCCGCTGTATGCAACAGCATTCCGGTGGACTGGGACTGGCGGCGGCTAGTCTTGTGTTGCTGGGATGGTATAAACTGGAGGACGACCGAAAGGATGAGGGATGGACCAAACGCTGGATGGCAGTTTTGGCCCAACAGGTGATAAAGAAAGCCTATCGTACTGCCGCAAAGCAGTATCCCCAGCTGGATGCAGTGCTCTCTCAGCAAACCCAGAACCAGCAGGTTCTGGAAGCGGCAGGTACAGCCCACCCGGATGCGGCGGCGGAACCTACCGGCTGTATGACGGCGGAAATCCTGGCAAATTGCAGTGAAAAGCAGGACCAGCAACAAATTTTACGCCGGATGGGGCTTTGTTTGGGTAAACTATTGTACTGGCTGGATGCGGCGGAGGATTTTGACAAGGATTTGGAACAAGGCCGATACAACGTGTATCTGGCAATGGGACTTAACCGGGAACAGGCCATCCAGCGGGCACAGCAAGATTGCCGGTTGGCGGCGGCAGAGATTGCCCGGTGTTATCATCTGCTGGAACTGCCGCTGAATCGCCCGATTTTGGACAACATCTTGTTCCTTGGACTGCGGGCCAGTATTGCAAGGGCGGGACAGCCCACCCAAAAGGGAAACAAGGCTGAATCTTTGTAACAACGAAAAAGGAGAATACCATGGATCCATATAAAGTATTGGGCTTACAGCCCGGAGCGACCGAGGAAGAGGTAAAGTCTGCTTATCGGGCTTTGGCACAAAAGTACAACCCGGATATGTACGAAGCTGGCCCTTTGAAAGACCAGGCCGAGCAGAAGATGAACGAGCTGAACGACGCTTTTGACACCGTAATGAATGAACTGCGGGTAGGCAAGGCGGAGCAGGGTGTGCCGGGTGGTTCCAGCACGGGACAGAGCCAGGGTGAATTTGCTGATGTGCGGAATATGATTCGCCAGGGACAGGCAGACCAGGCGCTGGCAGTTTTGCAGGCTGTGGATGACTCTCGCCATACAGCAGAGTGGTATTTCTTGATGGGAAGCGCCTACTATTACAAGGGCTGGATGGGGGAAGCATTGCAATACTTCCAGATTGCCTGTCGGATGGACCCCTCCAACCGGGAATATGCGGCGGCACTGGCAAACCTTCAGCGTTCCGCAGAGGGGGAGATGCCGGGCGACCCTTACGGGGTATACGGCGGCGCACAGGCCAATGCCATTGGTTGCAATTGCTGTGACATGTGCATGACTCTGTGGTGCATGAATCTTTGTTGTAGCTGTGGACAGGGGTGTTGATTGGTGAAACGGCAAAAAAGCAGTTCGGTGGCCATGGGAGGGGTGATTTGTGCCCTTTGCGTGGTGGTAATGCTCAGTGGCTCGATTATTCCGGCGGCGACCTTTTGTGCCCCCGCCCTTGCAGGGGCCTTGCTGATGGCGGTGGCAGTTGATGCAGGGATGAAACAGGCATGGACCTGTTATGGCGTGGTGGCATTGGTCAGCTTGCTGTTTGTTCCGGACAAGGAGATGGCGCTGTTTTTTGCGCTCCTCTTTGGATACTATCCTCTGCTCAAAGCCTATTTACAGCGCTTGCCAGGCCATGTAATGCCTTTTTGCTGTAAACTGGCGGTGTTTAACCTGGCAGTGGTGGCGGTGTACAGTCTGCTTTTGTTCGTGTTCCCCATGCCTGGCTTGGTGGAGGAATTTGCCGAAAGCCAGCCCTGGATGCTGGCAGTTTTGCTGGTACTGGGAAATGTAAGTTTTGTTATCTATGACAGTGCCCTGTTCCATGTGGTGCATCTGTACGTCCGACGCATTCGGCCGCGATTGCGCCACCGTACCCATTAAATTTGATTGCAATGACCCAAAGTCTGGGCCGAAGCATATAGTGATGAGGAGGAAACATATATGACACGTAAAGTAACCAACATTGTAGCCTATCTAACTCCCCTTGGCTGGATTCTGGCTTATCTGGCCGGGGATAAGGACAATTGCCGCTTTCACCTGAACCAGTCTCTGGTTATCATGATTTCCAGTTTAGTACTGAGCATCGGCAGTAAAGTTATTATAACGGTACTGGCTTTTATCCCCATTCTGGGCTGGCTGGTAGCAATTTTGCTGGGAATTGCCAGTGGTCTGATGGGACTGGGATTGGCTGTGCTGTGGCTGATTGGGTTGTTTGGCGCTATCCAGGACAACGAGCGTCCCATCCCCATCCTGGGTGGTTTTCAGGTTTTGAAGTAATTGTGAAAAATTGTTCTTGACATAGAAAACCCCCTCTGGTATCATAGTACCTGCCTTGCGGCGCTCAACGGTTTGAGCGCAGTGAATTGTACATTAAAGGGCTATAGCTTTTTCTGTTTCTGATTTTTTAAACAGAGAGCTGTGGCTCTTTTTTGTGCGCCCGAATCAACCTTTTTCAGACAGAAAGGAAGGTATCATGACCGGATTACAAAATCAAATGGGCACAAAGCCAGTGCTTCCCTTGCTGATGAGTATGGCACTGCCACCCATGTTGTCCATGTTGATTCAATCCATGTACAACGTGGTGGACGGCATTTTTGTGGCTCGTTTAAGCAACGAAGCATTCACAGCGGTTTCGCTGGCCTATCCACTGCAAAATATGACCGTCGCCTTGGCGGTGGGCTTTGGCGTGGGAGCAAATGCCTTTATCGCCCGCCAGCTGGGTGAAGGGGATACCGAAAAGGTAAACCATGCCGCCTCCATGGGCATGTTGTTCACCTTGCTACATAGTTTATTGTTTGCCGTGATTGGATGGAGCTTTTCCCGCCCCTTCTTGCAGATGTTCACCCAGGATGCCCAGGTGTTGCAGATGAGCGTGGAATACGCAAGAATTGTGGTTTGCCTCTGCTTTGGCTCCATGTTCCATATCTATGTGGAAAAACTCTTCCAAGCCACCGGAAATATGCTGGTGCCCATGATTTTGCAGGGTGTGGGTGCAGTAATTAACATTGTTCTGGACCCGGTTTTTATTTTCGGCATGTTTGGAATGCCTGCCCTTGGGGTGAAAGGTGCGGCGATTGCCACTGTAATTGGACAGGTGACTGCTGGCACCATTGCCATGGTGTGGTTTTTTGCCAGCAAGAGCGGCATGTCTATCTCCCTGCGGCAGATGATTCCCGATAAGACAATCACCGCCAAGATATACGGAGTTGCCATCCCCTCCACCGTGATGGGCGCCATGCCCAGTGTGCTTGTGTCCGTGATGAATGCGGTGATTGCAGAGTTTCACGTGCTGGCGGTGGCGGTGTTTGGAATGTACTTTAAGCTTCAGACCTTTGTGTATATGCCGGCCAATGGCTTAATTCAGGGCATGCGTCCCTTGGTTAGCTACAACTACGGAGCAGGTAAGGGCAAGCGAATGAACCAGGTGGTTTATTGGAGTTTGGTTGTTACTGCCATCCTGATGGGAATTGGAACGGTGTTGTTCTGGCTGTTGCCCCGGCAGATTATGCAGGTGTTTGGTGCAGATGCCCAGATGATGGAACTGGGTGTATCCATGCTCCGGCTGACCAGTTTGGGCTTTTTGGTGTCCACGCTGGGCACGGTGTTGGCCGGATGCTTTGAGGCCTTGGGCTATGGGGTGCAGTCTCTACTGATTACCCTGTTGCGACAGCTTTTCATCATCCCACCCCTTGCCATGCTGCTGGGAAGCATGTGGGGATTGGATGGAGTATGGGTGGCTTTCCCCGTTGCGGAACTTTTGTCCGCTTTGGTGGCGGTTGCTTTGTATAAATCCGCCCTATCTAAAATGAATCAGACACGTTTTAAGGCGGAATAAAAAAGAGGACGGTTTCAAACCGTCCTCTTTTTCGTTTAAACGTTGTTCGGGGGAAGAATCTCCAGCCAGTAACCGTCCGGGTCCTGAATGAAGTAGATGCCCATGGCAGGGTTTTCAAAGCAGATGCAACCCATTTCCTCGTGCAGTTTATGAGCAGCGTCGAAATCCTCGGTTTCAAAGGCCAGATGGAATTCACAGTCGCCCAGGTTGTAGGGCCGGTCCATATCCCGCAGCCAGGTCAGCTCCAGCTCAAAGGTGCTCTCCTCGTTTGCAAGATACACAATGATGAAAGAGCCATCCTCGGCAGTTTTACGGCGAACTTCCGTTAATCCCAGCGCCTTGCGGTAAAACTCCAGGGAAACGTCCAGGTCTTTTACGTTGTAGTTTTCGTGAATCATCTTAAACTTCATACAATTCTGCTCCTTTATAGAAAAATTAAAGAGAGGTCTTGCTGTCCCACTGTTCCTGGGTGTGAATGCGCTCACGCACAGGGTCAAACACAGGCAGATTCAAATAGGCCAGCATGGCATCCCGGTTGTCCTGATAGTGCATGGGGAAGATGTGCTTGCAATCCGGGCACTGACGGAGGAATTCCGCCATACCCCAGGAAGCGCTGTCTTCCTGCCGGGGGTCAAGGGGGACAAAGGCCACATTGATGGGGCGGCCTGCAATTCGTGCAAGCTCTGCCTGGTAGTCCGCCTTTTGTGCAATGTTAAAAGCGTCTGGTTCCCCCTCCCAGTGCCACCAGTTTAAATCTCCCGCATGGTAGAAGGTGATGCCTTCCACCGTTACCACAAAGGCACAGCCCTCATCGGTGGATTTCAGGGTGTCCAGCTCCAGTCCATGCCAGGAATAGTGCTGGTGGGGTTTTACAAGCAAAACCTCATGTCCGGCAGGGGGATGAATGCCCTCGTCCAGCAGATAGTAGACGGTTTTATGACGGGAATCCAGCTCCCAGATGGAGGGGTCATAGTGGTCGTAATGCAGGTGAGAAACCAGCACATAGAGCGGTTTTTCAGCAGGCAAAGGGGGAAGTGTGCCCTTGTAATGGTCGAACAGCAACAGACAATGTTCCAGTTCCACCAAAAAACCGCTGTGGTATAGATGGGTTATCTTCATAAAAGACTCCTAAATCTTATCAATCGGTGTTGTTTATGAAAAAAGCCGGCCACAGATGTGACCGGCAGTTTTGCGTTGTAAATTAGACAGCGCGGGTAACCTTGCCCGAGCGCAGGCAGCGGGTGCAGGCGTAGATGTACTTGGGAGAACCGTCTACAATAGCCTTAACACGCTTCACATTGGGCTTCCAGGTGCGGTTAGACCGACGATGAGAGTGGGAAACCTGGATACCAAAAGAAACGCCCTTGCC
>JAHLFP010000004.1 GCA_018883715.1 Candidatus Allofournierella pullistercoris
TGGTGGATTCGGATGTGCAGACCACGTGGAATGTAATCCCCGCCCTGCCCCACAAGGATGGTACGCTTTTGGAACTGTCCGGCATTCTGGGCATTCTGAACACCTATGATGTTCTGGACTTCAATCTCACCTCCACCGAGGACGGGTACACCTACGACATCACCCGCCACTACGGGGACGGTTCTAGCCAGAAGATTGTGGTGAATGCCGTATCCTATCAGGCAGGGGATGGTGGACAGATTGAGGTTCTCTGCGATGGAGAGAAGAAGGAACAGGTGGGAACGGTGGGCACCGAATCTGGCGTGTACGTAGCTCCGGATTTTCTACGTTACGTTCTTCAGGTAGACACCGACTACTACCCGGACAGTGGGTTGGTTGTGTTCGTGTCCGACAACTTGGATTTCTTTAGCCAGGAAACTTCTTGCGTTGACGAGCGTGTTTCTGTAACATATCACGATGATACCAATACCACGGTTACTCCTGTGCAAACAAATGGAGCTGAATCAAGCGTTTTGGATCAATTCTACGGCGAAGACTACCAAACCGGACAGGTAACCGAAGAAATGGTTCAAGAGCGTTATGATTACGCATACAACGATGCTATTCAGGAAGGATTCTCTGAAGCAGATGCAAAATGGTTGGCACAGCAAGCCGCTGACCGTTACCGTGCAAAGGCAGAGGAAAAGGCTCAGACTTTAGCCAGTCCATCGTGTATGCCGCTGATGGTGGTACTCATCATTCAAGCGCACAGGGCGAAGTGGTGACAGTAGATGCTGTGGGTGCTGTAAACTGGGCTTATTCTGGTAAGAACTGGGGTTACAAGATTACCTTTGTATTCAATAAGAATGGTTCCATCCAGACCGGAACTAGAATCAGTGACGGTGGCAACGTTGCACTCAAGACGAGCATCCCTCCAATCTGACATTCCCACAACCTGAAAGCAGGCTTTCAATCGCTGGCTAGAAGTCAAAGGCGAAGTCCAATGGGGGACGATACAGCGACGCAACAACACGCTTCCGGGTGAACTATTCACAGTCGGGAAGCCCCTGCCAACAGCAACATGCTTCCGAGTGAACTATTCACAGCCAGGAACCCCTACCAACAGCAACACGCTCCCAGGTGAACCGCCCCGATTGAAAAGTCCCGGCTAACAGAAACACGCATCCAGGCGAACCGAACCAAGAATGCCACCATACGGCGAGCAGTGGAATGTTGCAACCGAATGTTGCTCATAATTTTGCCCATTTGGGTTAAATGGATAGCAGGATAGGGCTTGATTATACAGCCCCTTTATTATAAGATAGAAAAAGGATTTCGGCCGTGCAAGGCGGTCAACTTAGAACCCAAGGAGGAAACGCATCTATGGCCGATTTACGGCAGGAGATTCAGCGCCGGCGCACCTTTGCCATCATTAGCCACCCGGACGCTGGTAAAACCACCCTTACGGAAAAACTGCTCTTGTACGGTGGTGCGATTCAGCAGGCAGGCAGTGTAAAGGGCAAGCAAAGTGCCCGCCATGCAGTCAGTGACTGGATGGAAATTGAAAAACAACGTGGTATTTCGGTCACCAGTTCGGTGTTGCAGTTTGAGTACGACGGCAAATGTGTGAACATTCTGGACACTCCCGGACACCAGGACTTTTCCGAGGATACCTATCGCACCCTGATGGCTGCGGACGCCGCCGTCATGGTGATTGACGCCGCAAAGGGTGTAGAGGCCCAGACCATTAAGCTGTTTAAGGTCTGCACCCTGCGCAAGATTCCCATCTTCACCTTTGTGAACAAGATGGACCGGGAAGCACGGGACCCCTTTGACCTGATGGAGGAAATTGAGGAGATTCTGGGCATCCAGACCTATCCCATGAACTGGCCCATCGGCTGCGGCAAGGAGTTTAAGGGCGTGTTTGACCGCTCCAGCCGGCATATTCTGGCTTTCCAAAGTGACGGAAAGGCCAACGGCGTTAAGATTTTGGATAAAATCGAGGCGGAACTGGGCGATGCCAAGCTGGATGACCTGATTGGCAGCCAGCTGCACGAAAAACTGGCCGAGGACATTGAACTGCTGGACGGCGCAAGCTATGAGTTTGATATGGAAGCGGTGCAAACCGGACAGCTCAGTCCCGTGTTCTTTGGCTCTGCCCTCACTAACTTTGGTGTGGAACCCTTCCTGCGGGAGTTTTTGCGCCTGTCTCCCAGTCCTCTGCCCCGTAAAAGCGGGGATGAACTGATTGAGCCAGCGCAGGAGACTTTCTCTGGCTTTATCTTTAAGATTCAGGCCAACATGAACAAGGCGCACCGGGACAGAATTGCCTTTATGCGTATCTGCTCCGGCAAGTTTGAGCGTGGCATGGAGGTCACCCATGTGCAGGGGGGTAAGAAAATCAAGCTGGCCCAGTCCACCCAGCTGATGGCGCAGGACCGTGCCACGGTGGACGTGGCCTATGCGGGAGACATTATCGGCTTGTTTGACCCGGGTATCTTCTCCATCGGTGACACCCTTTGCACCGGAAAGGCAAAGATTCAATACGCAGGCATCCCCACCTTTGCCCCCGAGCACTTCGCCCGGATTACCCAGGTGGACACCATGAAGCGCAAGCAGTTTGTGAAGGGAATGGAGCAGGTGGCACAGGAAGGCGCCATCCAGATTTTCCGCGAGCTGAACGGCGGTATGGAAGAAGTGATTGTGGGTGTTGTGGGCGTGCTTCAGTTTGAGGTACTGGAGTACCGGCTGAAAAACGAGTACGGCGTGGACATCCGCTTGCAGAAACTGCCCTTTGAGCATATCCGCTGGATTGAAAACGAAGGGCTTGACCCCAAGACCCTGGACCTGACCAGCGATACCAAGCGCATCGAGGACTTGAAGGGCAACAAACTGCTGTTGTTTACAACCCCCTGGTCCATCAACTGGGCACTCCAGCATAACGAGGGCTTGCAACTCAGCGAGTTTGGAACAAACGAATAAACCACCCAAAGCCCTGCGGTCTGCCTACTGCGGGGCTATTTTTATGAAAGGAAGAGGAGGTGAGTCCAGCTGAATATCTATGACATTGCACGGGAGGCCGGAGTGTCCATTACCACCGTGTCCCGTGTGCTGAATGGTAAGGGAAAGGTAAGTGAAGCTACCCGGCAACGTGTGAAGGAGGTGCTGGCCCGCCACCACTACCAGCCCAGCGCCATTGCAAGGGGAATGGTGAGCAAATCCCTGCGGAATGTGGCGGTTTTACTGCCGGATTTACGCACCCCCACATACGCAAAAGCTGCCCATGTGGTGGAAAGCGAGTGCGCCCACCGGGGTTATCATGTGATTGTCTGCAATACCGGAGACGGGGCAGAGGATGCACTGAGCTATCTGCAACTGATGAGCCAGCGACAGGTGGACGGGGTGATGTTCATCGGCTCTTGTTACAGCGCCCTGCGCCAGCATGCTTAGCTGGAGGGACTGTTGCATGGAACGCCCTGTGTAAGTTTGAACTGTGAGCTGGGATTGTCCGGTGCCTACAGCGTCATGGTGGACGACCGGGCGGGGATGATGCAGGCGGTGGAGCACCTGTTGCATAAGGGCCATGAACGGGTTGCCTTTGTGACGGATGGCCAGAACGACTCTGCCCAGCGCAAGCTGGAGGGGTATCACTCGGTGCTACAGCGGTGGGGCAAACAGCCCTGGGTGATTCCGGCGGAAAATACGCTGGAGGGTGGCATGGAGGCGGCCCGGCATTTTTTAAGCCAGCAAAATGGCTATACCGCCCTGGCCTGCGCCGAGGATATTCTGGCGGCGGGGGTGTTGAAGGAGCTGTGCCGCAGTGGGATTTCGGTGCCGGACACCATTGCCATTACGGGGTACAACTCCAGTGTGTATGCCAAAATCTGTGAGCCAACCCTGACCACGGTGGACAGCCGCTGGGAGATGCTTGGCCTGATGGGGGTACAAACCCTGACCAGCTTGATGGAGGGCCACCCGGAAAGCTGTGCCAGCATGACCATTCAACCTGCCCTTGTGGTGGGACAAAGCAGTTGAAAAAACCATCTCTTCCCTTTGTGGGGCGGAGATGGTTTTCTTTTTGGAAAAATATTCCGGTCATATTGTACAACAAATTTCGTCATGGTTTGTCAACTCCTACAATCTTACATAACATGGCTTGCGTTAGTTCGTTTACGGGCGTATGATAAAGCAAGAAAGGAAAGCGCTTTCACACAAGCTTGCAAGCGGGTTGAAGGCGTCCCTAAGGAGAGAAGGAGGAGAGGTATAAGGATGCGGATACAGGCACAAGAGATGCAAAAGACCTTTGAGGAAATCCTCATCGGTCGGTCAGTGCCCAGTGACATTGCCCAGATTGCCGCCCGGAATTTTACCCAGACCAGTCTGGACGGGGTTTACAGCCACGGCGTCAATCGGTTCCCCCGGTTGATTGAGTATCTGGACAAAGGGGTGGTGAACCCACAAGGTCGCCCGGAATGCGTGGCCCGTGTGGGAAATCTGGAGCGATGGGATGGCCGGATGGGACTTGGCAATGTGAATGCCACCCTCGCCATGGACAGAGCCTGTGACCTTGCGGCGGAAAACGGCATGGGTCTTGTGGCCATTGCAAACACCAACCACTGGATGCGGGCAGGTGCGTATGGCTGGCAGGCGGCAAACCGGGGCTGTATCGCCCTGTGCTGGACCAACACCATGCCCAACATGCCTGCTTGGGGTGGCAAGGAGCCAAAACTGGGCAACAACCCCCTGGTGGTGGCAATTCCCCAAAGTGACGGCAACCATGTGGTGCTGGACTGCGCCATGAGCCAGTTTGCCTATGGCAAAATCGAGATGGCACGGATGCAGTCCCAGCAGTTGCCAGTTCCCGGCGGATGGGACACAAAGGGAAACATCACCACCGACCCGGCGGAAATCGAGCGCAGCCAGCGGGTACTGCCCATTGGATACTGGAAGGGCAGTGGACTTTCGCTGGTGCTGGATTTGGTGGCGGCGATTCTCAGCGGCGGAAACACGGTGACGGATGTGGGAACCCGCTACACCGAGGAAGTGGGCCTCAGCCAGGTAATGCTTGCCATTGACCCCTCCCACATGAACACAAAGGCCATGACGGATGGCATTATTCAGCGAGTGCTGGAGGACATCCAGTCCTCTACCCCGGCACAGCCGGGAGAAAGCATCCGATACCCCGGACAGCGGGAAAAGAAGGTGCGGGCGGAAAACCAGGCCCAGGGCATCCCGGTGCTGGATGAGGTTTGGGAAAAAATCTGTCAGCTGAAAGGCTGATGGCAAGATAGAAACTGCAAGGAGGAATTCGCAATGGAATATGTAATTGGCATCTTACTGCTGGCGGCATTTTTTGGGCTGGTGGTATACGCAGTGCGTGGCGGCAACCTGATGATGGGCATGCTCATTATGGCGGTGGTCTGGACCGCACTTCCCCTGATTGGAAACGCACTGGTGACAAACCCGGCGTTCATTGAATCCGGCGCAGGTGTGGTGGATTTGACCTTAACCGAAGCCTTGAACAAGGTGTTCCAGTCCGGGCCGGAAGGCTGGGGCAGTGTGCTGGTAAACGTAATGTTCGGCGCATGGTTTGGACGTGTTCTGCTGGAAACCGGCATCGCTTCCACCTTGATTCGGAAAACCGTGGAACTGGGCGGCGACCGGCCTGCGGTTATCTGCATTTTGCTTTCCATCGTGACCACCGCCATCTTCTCCACCTTGTTTGGTGCAGGCGCTGTGGTGGCAATCGGCGTGATTATCCTGCCCATCCTCATGAGCCTGGGCATCCCCAAAGTGCTGGCAGAGGTTTCCTTTATGATGAGCGTGGGTGCAGGTATGTACCTGAACCCTGTGCTGACCGGCCAGTTTCAGGCCTTCTTCCTGGATGCAGAGGGCAAACAGCAGGTTACTTATGAAAGCAATGTTACGTTTGGCTTAATCGGTCTTGGTGTACAGCTGGCAGTGGTAATTCTCATGATTCTCTTCACCCTGCGCCCCAAACGGGTGGTACACGCATGGGCCACCACCAAAAGCCGGAAGGAACTGCACCGGGATAACGCCCCCGGTATTGCCTTGATTACCCCCATTATCCCGGTGGTTCTGCTGATTGCCTTTAATGTTCCCATTATTTTGGGCTTTACCATTGGTTCTTTCTATGCCTTGTGGGTGTGCGGACGACTGAGCAGCTGGCGTGCCACCTGCCGGGTGGTGAACAAGGACTACTTTGACGGCGTGGTGGATACCGCTCCTCTAATTGGCTTCTTGCTGGTTCTGCCCATGTTCAACAAGTCCGCTGAGCTGTGCGCTCCCTACTTCAAGGCACTGCTGGGCGGGTTTATTCCAGACTCCACCCTGGTGATTGGCATCGCTTTTGCCATTTTGGCACCTTTGGCTCTGTTCCGTGGCCCGCTGACCCTGTTTGGCTGTGGTGCGGCGGTACTGGGCATCCTGAACGGATTTGGCTTCCCGGTGCACTGGCTGTTCTGCTTGTTGGTTATTCCTTCCATCAGCATGAACGTGTCCGCCTGTGTAACCCAAAGCTGGATTGCATGGGGTGTTGGCTACACCAAGGTCTCCACTCGGGACCACATGAAGTTGAGCATTCCTGCCGCCTGGGCGGTTTGCATCATCATGGAAGTAGTGGCCTACTTTATGTTTGGCATGGCGGCTTAAGTAAGGAAAAGGAGGAACGCACAAGATGGCACAACGAAAAGTACGCATGGGCATCGACGTGGGCGGCACCCACACTAAAGCGGTGGCCATTGACAACGCAACCCATGAAATTATCGGAAAATCCAGCGTAAAAACAACCCATGACGACCCCATGGGGGTAGCCGCAGGCGTGGTACAGGCATTCCAAAACTGCCTGCGGGAAAATTCCATCGACCCAGGGGATGTAATCTTTGTGGCACACTCCACCACCCAGGCCACCAACGCCCTGATTGAGGGCGACGTGGCAACCGTGGGCGTGCTGGGTATGGGCCCAAAGGGCCTGCAAAGCCTGCTTGCAAAGGCACAAACCCATCTGAAAAGCATCGACCTTGGCAGTGAGCGAAGCATTCCCATCTGCAACCGGTATCTGACCGACACCCAGCTCAGCGATGAGACGGTAAGCAATGCCATCCGGGAGCTGGTGGGCGAGGGTGCTCAGGTGATTGTGGCAAGCGAGGCCTTTGGTGTGGATGACTTGACCAACGAGCAGGGAGTGGCCCAGATTGCCCAGTCCATGGGCTTGCAGGCCACCGTAGCCAGTGAAATCACCAAGCTGTATGGCTTAACCCGCCGCACCCGTACCGCCGCAATCAATGCCTCCATCCTGCCCAAGATGTTGAACACGGCGGACAGCACCGAGCAATCCGTTCGCAAGGCTGGGGTACACGTTCCCCTGATGATTATGCGTGGCGACGGCGGCGTTATGGAAATCAACGAGATGCGCAAACGTCCGGTACTTACCATGCTCTCCGGCCCGGCGGCTTCGGTCATGGGAAGCCTGATGTACCTGCGGGCTTCCAATGGTGTGTATTTTGAGGTAGGCGGAACCACCACCAACATTGGTGTTATCAAGAATGGTCGTCCCGCCATCGACTATTCCGTTGTGGGCGGACACCGCACCTATATTTCCAGCCTGGATGTGCGGGTGCTAGGTGTAGCCGGCGGCAGCATGGTTCGGGCGGATAAAAACGGCGTCAAGGACGTGGGGCCACGAAGCGCCCACATCGCCGGACTGGACTATGCAGTCTTTACCCCGGAAGAGGAAATTGTGGACCCGCAGGTGGTGTTCTTCAGCCCCAAAAAAGGCGACCCCTCGGACTATGTGGCAATCCAGCTGAAAAGCGGTAAGCGGATTACCATCACCAACACCTGTGCCGCCAACGTGCTGGGTCTTATTGACCCCAAACACTTTGCCTATGGCAATGCGGCCGCCGCACGGAAGGCCATGCAGCCTTTGGCCGATTTAATGGGCATTACAGTGGAGCAGGTTGCCACCCAGATTCTGACCCGTGCTTACGAAAAAATCTCCCCCATTATCCAGGAGCTGGCGGAAAAATACCGCCTGCAAAAGGACCAAATCCGCCTTGTGGGTGTGGGCGGCGGTGCGGCCGCACTGATTGGATTCTGCTCGGATAAAATGGGCCTGAGTTACTCCATCCCGGAAAATGCCGAGGTTATCTCCTCCATCGGTGTGGCACTGGCCATGGTGCGTGACGTGGTGGAACGTGTGGTTCCCAACCCCACCCCGGAAGACATTCGGAGCATCAAGGCGGAAGCCATCAACAAGGCGGTGGAATCCGGCGCCGCCGCTGGCAGTGTGGAGGTTCACATCGAGATTGACCCCCAGACATCCAAGCTCACCGCCATTGCCCTTGGCTCCACCGAGGTCAAGACCACCGACCTACTGAAAGAATGCGAAGAGCAGGAGGCAAGACAGCTTGCGGCAGAAGACCTGAAGCTGTCCCCCAGTCAGGTGGAACTGGAGTGCATGAACGATTATTTCTATGTGTACACCGCCGCCAGCAACAAAGACAAGCGCTCCCTGCGCCTTTTGGATAAAAAAGGATTCATCAAGGTGCAGTGCGCCGACGGTCAGGCCGTACAGTGCAAGGTGGGAAGCTACCGTTCCGTGGTCACCAAGATGTGGGAAGATTTGGCGGTGTACAAGGCGGATGCCATCCTGCGCCCGGACTACTACATCTGCGCTGGCGCACGGGTGATGGACTTCTCCGGCAGTGTGGCACTGGAGCAGATTCTCATGCTGATGGATGTGGAGATGCAGACGGTGGAATCGGATCAGGAGGTTATCCTGATTGGCAGTCGCAACGCACTGTAACCCAATTTCAAAGCAAATGGATTCATAACAGGCAGAGTAAAACGGCAAAACAAGGGAGGAACCCAGATGAAACAGGCAATCCATCGGCTGGTGCAGGCCATGACCCAGTCCCAGCAAGCACCCCCACCCCCACCGCCTGCTCCCCGGTATTCTGTTCGCCAGATTGCAGTGGAGCTGCTCTGCCTGGCAGATGCCGCCTTTGACGATTATGCCTTTGACCGGGACCCGCTGGCAGGGAGGCTTACTCCGTCTCTGCGGCGGGAACTGGGGGAAAAGGCAAGGGAAAGTGGGCGACAGCTGGCAAGGTCTGTTCGACAGCGGATGGGGAAGGCCACAGTGGAGGAAATCTGCAAGGCATACGGGGCGAGGGTGCTTCGCCAGCCCCAGCCCCAGCACACCGACCAGGTGCTGTATGCCCAGTTTTGCCTGCCGGACACCATCACGGTGTTTGAACATTGCCTGCAAACGGCGGAGCGGGTGGGGGAAGAATCCCAGATACCCGTCCTGACCCGGAGTGTACTGGAGCCTATTTTGCTGGCCCATGAGCTGTACCACCTGCTGGAAAGCAAGGACAACCAGCTTTTTGCGGCCCAGTATCGGCTTCGCCTTTGGAAGGTGGGGGCATGGAAGAATGATTCCCCGGTTCACTGCTTGTCGGAACTGGCGGCCATGGCCTTTGCCAAGGAGCTGTTACAGCTTTCCTTCTTCCCCTTTGCCCTGGATGCACTTTTGGTGTATGGATACGATGCCGCCCTTGCCTGTGACATCCGAGACGAGGTAATGACACAATAAAAAAGAGCCATATCCCAGATGGGATATGGCTCTTTTACTTTTTTAAGATAGACAGAAC
This sequence comes from Candidatus Allofournierella pullistercoris, assembly GCA_018883715.1. Lineage (GTDB taxonomy): Bacteria > Bacillota > Clostridia > Oscillospirales > Ruminococcaceae > Allofournierella > Allofournierella pullistercoris. Next base: position 9,657 of record JAHLFP010000004.1, read on the forward strand.
GGAAATTAGTCCAGCTGGGTGTCCTGCTCTTCGCAGGTGTCTTCAGCGCAATCCTCGCACTGGCAAGCTTCCTCGGCGCTGGCGGGTTCTTCGTCCAGCTCCAGGTCGTCGCTGAACAGCAGCTGCTCATACTCGTCCAGTTCCTTTTCTCGGCGACGGATATACAGCCATGCAGCGGTCAGAGCGCCTACGGCGCTTGCTAAAAACACAAGAATTGCAACCAGGGTAGAACACTTCATAAAAAATCCTCCTTGCATATCATTTGCAGGTACTATCTTTATTATAGCCCGGTTTTTACCGGAATACAACCTTTATTTCATGGCAGGGCGATAGGCTTTGAATGCGCCGGGGATGGGATACCGCTCCTCCAGCTCCTCTCCGCTGGCCCACTGGCATCCTTTGGGGGCGGGTGCCTCCTCTACGCTGACCTGCCAGCCCTGCATCTGCCATTCCACATGGCTGAAGATATGCCGTGCCGGGGCAAGGGGAGACAGTTCTTTCACTGTAAAACCAAGTTCCTCCAGGTGGGCAAGGATTTGCTCCTGGCTCATGGCCTGCTCCACCACCAGCGGCTGCCACAAACCTGCCAAAAGCCCCTTTTTACCCCGTTGCTGGACAAGGCATCCCTGGGGGCTGTGTATCACAAGCAGGGTCACGTCCACCAGTTTGCGGGCCTTGGCGGCTTTTTTCACCGGAAGTTCCAGCTGAGTCCCGGCGGCTTTTGCCCTGCAAAGGTGGGCAAGGGGGCATTGGTGGCACAGGGGCTGTCCACCGGGCAGGCAGACCAGCGCACCCAGTTCCATGAGTGCCTGGTTGTAGTCGCCAGCTCGTTCCGGTGGTTGGTGGTGTTGCACCCACTGGGAAAAGGCTCGGCGGGTGGCGGGGGAGAGGATGTCCCGGCTGTCGTTGTACAAGCGGCTGAACACCCGAAGCACGTTGCCGTCCACCGCCACAACCGGCAGACCAAAGGCGATGGAGCCAATCGCCCCGGCGGTATACTCCCCAATGCCGGGCAGGGTGAGCAGGGTGTTGTAATCCCCCGGAAGCTCGCCCCCGTACTGCTCACAGACAATCTGTGCGGCCTTTTGCAGGTTGCGCACCCGGTTGTAGTAACCCAGTCCCTCCCACAGTTTGTGCAGTTTCTCCTCCGGGCAGTCCGCCAGATGCTGGATGGTGGGAAGCTGCTCCATCCAGCGGTGGTAGTACTCCAGTGCCGCCGCCACACGGGTTTGCTGAAGCATGATTTCGCTGACCCAGATGTGATACGGGGTAGGGTCCTGCCGGAAAGGCAGGGTGCGGGCATTTTGCTCAAACCAGTCCAGCAGAGCAGGCGCAATGGGAGCCAGATGTTCCATGCAGAGAGAATCCTCCTTGTTGTTTGTGTTGATAGTATAGCATGCAGGCGGGCGGGGTGACAATGCGTGTAAAAAAATGGTTGACAAACAGGTGGGTTAGTTATATAGTTAGTTACATGAGTAATGAACCAACGAAGGAGGGGGTTACTTGCGATTCGATTACAGCGAAAGCGGTGCCTTGTATTTACAGATTGCAAAAATGCTGGAGGACGGCATCTTACAGGGCATCTATCTGCCGGGGGAGGCAGTGCCCAGCACCAACGAGCTGGCACGGGAGTACAGCATTAACCCGGCAACCGCCGCAAAGGGCATCAATCTGCTGGTAGAGCAGGAAATTTTGTACAAGAAACGAGGAATTGGAATGTTTGTGGCATCCGATGCCCCACAGCGCATCCAAACCAAGCGACAGGGGCTTTTTTACGACAGCTATATTGTGGAAGTGGTACAGGAGGGACTTCGCCTTGGCCTGAGTGCCCAGCAGATGAACCAGATGATTGAAAAAGCCGCCCAGCAACTGCAAGATAAGGAGGGAAAAGCATGAGCCAGAAAACCGGATTGACAGTGGAAAACCTGACCAAACAGTATGGAAAGCAAACGGTGCTCAACCAGCTGAATTTAAAGCTGGAAAAAGGGCATATCTACGGCCTGCTGGGACGCAACGGAGCAGGCAAAAGCACCCTGATGAAGATTATCAGCGCACAGATTCTCTGGAACGGGGGCAAGGTGGAACTGGATGGAGAGAAAATCTGGGAAAACCAGGAAAAGCTGAGCCAAATCTGCTATGTGCAGGAGATGGAAGGCGCCTACCAGATGGGGCTTTCGGGCATGAAGGTGAAAGACTACTTAAAGATGGCAAGCCTTTACTTCCCCAATTGGGACGAGAACTACGCAAGACAGCTGGTGCAGGAGATGAACCTGCCGGAAAAAAAGACGATTAAGGGGCTTTCCAAGGGTATGCGCAGCATGGTGTCCGCCGTGGTGGCACTGGCAAGTAAAGCGCCCTACACCCTGATGGACGAACCGGTGGCGGGGCTGGATTTGGTGGCGCGGGAGTACCTGTACCAGCAGATTATGTCCCAGCAGGAGGACCGCTGTTTTGTCATATCCACCCACCTGGTGGAGGAGGCTTCCAGCCTTGTGGACCGGGTGCTGTTCTTGAAGGACGGGGTCATTGTGGTGGACGAGGAGACGGATACGCTGGTCAGCCAGTTCTGGAAGCTGAGCGGCCTCACCGAAGAGGTGGAACAGCTGGCAAAGGGGTTGCCGGTGGTACACCGCACCACCCTGGGACGGAAAACCACCCTGTGTCTGCGTTTGGATGAGCGCCAGCGGCAGGCACTGGCCCACCAGCCCCTGGTTCCCATGGAGCTGGCACAGGTGTTCCTGGCCTTGTGTGGCGGAAAGGAGACAAGATGAAACAGTTACAAAAGGGGATTTTCCCCTACTGCGTTCGGATATGGCTTTTGTTCACGGCATTCATTGGTGGAATGATTGTGGTGCGCCGCCTGATGCTGGAACTGGGAGTGGTTTGTGCCGGAATCTGGGGAGAGGAAGCCATTGGTGTGGCTGTCCTGAATGGCTTTGCAGAGGGCTTTTCGGTGTACAGCGATACGCTGGAATGGATGGTCACCCTGTTCAGTGTGGCCATGTCCATGGAGCTTGCGGGCAAGATGTGGAACATCCACTTCCAGTTTGGACGGATGCGCAAAAACTTCTTTGGCGAATCCCTGCTACTTCTCGGTGGTCTTACACTGTGCCAAGTGATTCTGTATCTGGTGCTGTCTGGGGTGCATGATCTTCTGCTGGGCCATCGGGATCGCCTATTTGGTGATGGGTCCATGCCGGTTACCATATCCCCCTGGATTGCCGCTGTGGCCATTGGGGTGCTGATTTTTGGGCTTCTTTGCTTTTCCTATCAGTACGCTCTGCGGAGTCCGACCACGAAAAAGATACTCATGGCGGTGGTCAGCTATGGGTCTGCCTATGGAGCCACCATCCTGTCCATGCTGATGATTGAATACGACTGGGCTATCTGGGCTTCCATCGCAGTTGGCATTGTCTTTGGTATACTGGGCGTTGTGGGGCTGTACCGTCTGTGTCCCACCCTTGGCATGGAATCCATGCAAGAACAGCAAAAGGAGGCGGTGGCATGAAATGGGTGCTTGCACAGCGTGACCGATGGCTGAAACAAGCAGCAGCGGTTGGGATTACCTTTGTGGCGGTTTGGCTTTTTTCCTTGGTTATGGGGCTTGTGGTTATGCGTTCAGAACCCACCGGAAGCGGAGATATTTTCATCCTCCCGGTGGCGCTTACCACCATCTGGTTGCAGATGTATGGAATCGCCATGTTTGACTGGCACATGAAGCAGGGTGTTGCCATGTCCACCACCCGGCGCACCCAGATTTTCCGCAGTATCTTGTGGAACGAGACAATGTGGCTGTTTATCCTAGCAGTGTATGGTGTATTTTTCCTGCTCCAGCTGCTGGTAACCCACTTTGTGCCAGGTCTTGGCATGGAAAACGTGTCTCCCGCCATGGGCTGGTTGCTGATGGCAGGAAATCTGGTTCTCAACCCCATTGTAGACCTGTTCAGCGGCGGTTTTACCAGTCTACTTCGCCGCAAGGGACTGAAGTGGATGTTGGGGATTTTCCTAGTGGTGAATGTGGCCATGACGGTGGTCCTGTCTTTGGTAACTGCACTGGGCGGCGGCCTGCCCCAGATTTTGCTGGTGAGCGGTGTGTTGCTTGTGGTGGTAGTGGTCTGGTTTATCAGCCAGATGCGTTACTGGCAGGTATAAAAAGAACAGCGGTGGACAGTGGGTCTGCCGCTGTTTTTATATTGTCAGAACCAGGGAAAATGTGATACACTAAAGCAAAGAAAAATGCAATCGAAGGCCAGTCTGGTCAGCGTTATATTTGGGGAGGCTATCCATGGAGCAAACAGTGTCCAACCTTTGGAAAAAGGAGTTCCGACATACCGTCAGCGTCCTTGCAGGCGGTTTTATCCTGATGCAACTGGCATCCTATTTTGTTTCGCTTGCGGTTGCACAGGTGACACACGCCGCCCGCATCTGGCTGAGTATGGATGCCTGGACATTTATCAATGATATCTGTTTGTACGGACTAGGCTTGCCTCTGCTGATGCTCATGAGCCAGGACCTGCCCAGCGGTGCCAAGATGCCCCTGCGCCCCCAAAAGGCCATGCGTCCCAAGCAGTTTTTCAGGGTGCTGTGCATCTCGTATGCGGTGGTGGTGCTGGCAAACATTGTCACCACCATGCTTACCTCGTTTTTACATGGGTCAAATGACCTAGTGAGTGGCATGATGGAGGAAATTTCCCCCTTTGGCGGTTTTGTGCTCATGTCTCTTGTACCTGCCATTGGAGAGGAACTGGTGTTCCGGGGATACCTGTATAAAAAGCTGATTCGCTTTGGAGAAAAGCCCTATATTATGCTTTCCGCTTTGTTCTTTGCCACCTTCCATGGCAATCTGGAACAGGCGGGATATGCCTTTGCGCTGGGGCTGTGGTTGGCCTATCTGGTCTGCCGCACCGGAAGCGTGGTATACGGGGTGATGATTCACCTGTTCATCAACTTTTTAAGTGGAGCTGTCCTGAGCCAGATTGGAAACACCACCGCCGGAGGGTTAATCAGTTACCTGATGCTTGCGATGGTGGCGGCGGGATGTGTATTCCTGTTCCGCTTGCGGAAAAAGCTGGTGGTTCGCCCCGCCCAGCGACCTGTGCCGGATGCGGTTTCCCTTGCTGTGGGCAACCTTGGCATGGTGCTCTGGCTGATTTTGTTTCTGCTGCTTGCTGTAACAAGTTTGTGGATGTAAAAAGCCGGGAAAGATAAAAAAGCCCCCTCTGCGGTGCAGAGGGGGCTTTTGTTATTACTTTTTAGAGGGGATTAAATTCGCAAGGCGGCGGAACAGCCCAATGGGAAGTTCCAGCCCCAGCAGAATGGCCAGCACCATCACCATGGAGGTTTGCAGGGCGGAAAAGCCTGTCTTGCTGGCAAGGGCCATCTGACCCGCCACAAGGGCGCTGGCGGTGCGATACACCCCAAGTCCTGGCACAAGGGGAAAGATGCCGCAGATTAAAAACAGGGTGACAGGACACCGCAGTTGCACCGCCGAAAATCGGGACAAAAACACCACTGCCACCGTGGCAAGAAAGATGGAAACCGGAGCGGAAACAAAGGGCAGACCCGCCAGATACACAAACCAGCCCGCCCCGCCGATGATCCCACACCGGAGGGAATACCGCTGGGGTACATGAAACAGCAGGGCAAAGGCGGTAGTACCCACCCCGGCGGCCAGTACCTCAAAGAGGAAGCGTGCCAAACAGCTCACCTCCCGCAAAAGAACTTACCAAACTTCCGGCAAAATACACCCCGCTGGCAAGGCATACAATCACCAGAATCACATCCAGCATCCGCACACTGCCGGAAATATAGTTTTCGTCCGCAATATCCCGGATGGCATTGGTGAACGCCATCCCCGGCAGAAGCTGTGCCACACTGCCCGCAATGATAATGGGCAGATGCTCCCCAAGTCCCAGGGTCATCAGCGCCATGGAAATCAGAGTGGCCAGCGCCCCACCCGACATATGCAGGGCAATTTTGGACAGCCGCCTGCGCACCAGAAGTTGCAGGTACAAAAACAGGAGCAGACCACCCACCCCGCAGGCCACAGCATCCAGAGCAGAGCCGCCGAACACATACCCGAATGCACCGCTTCCGATGGAGCAGCAAAGACTCCGATACCAGACAGGCCGCACCGGCATCTGGGCAATTTCCTGAAGCTGGCGGTAGGCTTGTTCCGGGGTATGCTGTCCCGCAGAGATTTCTCTGGAAAGCTGATTCACCGAGTTGATTCGGTCCAGCCGACTGGAACCAAGGGGGATGTGGCTTACCTTGGCTTGGTACTGTCTGCCGCCCCCGCCGGTGGACAGCAGAACCCCGTTGCTCACCACAAAACAGTCCAGCTGGTTGCAACCATATGCGGCGGAAATCCGTTGCATGGTGTCAATCACACGGGAAATTTCCGCCCCGCTTGCCAAAAGAACCTCGCCTGCCAGCGCCACCAGCTCAAACACCTGGTTTTCCCGCTGAGATTGTTCCATTGCCCTGCCCCCTTTTCCTTTGAACAGATTGGCTTTATTATAAAGGTTTTTTTGGACAAACACAAGGCAAAATCTCTTGTTTAGCGGGGTAAAATACGTTATACTAAAAATATCATAACGAAAAGGGGGGGCGGCAGGATGAACCAGCAATCGTTTCCCCATGGTTTGGGGCAGGGTATAGACAGGGAGCACCGGGAAATTTCTCTGCCGCAGGTGCTGGGACTTACGCCAGGCATCACCACCTTTGTGGGGGCGGGGGGCAAAACCACCGCCATGCTCTTGTCCGCCTTGCAGTTGACGGCCCAGGGCGCACGGGTGATGGTCAGCACCAGCACCCACATTCTGCCCCCGGAGGAAAAGCAGTTCGGCCCCTGTTTTACCCCGGACCAGCAAACCGCCATCCAAAATCAGCTGAGCCGCCACCGACTGGCGGTGGTCACTGGCCCGGCCAACGAGAAAGGCAAGCTGACCAGTTGCAGGCAGGAGGACTGGCCCTTGCTGGCGGCCCAGGTGGAGTATCTTCTGGTGGAGGGGGACGGCTCCCGTCGGCTGCCCTGCAAAGTACCCCAGCAGTGGGAACCAGTGATTGCGCCCAAAACCAACCGGGTGGTGGGGGTACTGGGGTTGTCCGCTTTGGGGCGGCCTTTGCAGGAGGTGTGTTTCAACAGTCAGCTCGCAGAGGAGCGGTGGAATACCTCCGGCAAAGACCCCCTGTCCGTCCAGCGGATGGCCCAGATTGCCACCCAGCCTTGGGGGATTCAAAAGGGGGCGGACAAGGCCGAGTTTGTCCTGCTTTTAAACCAGATGGACGTTTGCAGTCCAGACCAGTTACATAAACTTATCACAGAGATTCATCGTATTCAGCCCGGTTTGCGGGTGGTGCAGGGTGCATTGCAACAGATGAAATGGGAGGAAGCATAGATGCAAGTTGTCATTCGAGGAGCAGGAGATTTAGCCACCGGAATTGGCTGGCGGTTACACAAATGCGGGTTTCAGGTGATTATGCTGGACCTGCCAAGACCCACCTGCATCCGGCGCACCGTGGCCTTTTCCACCGTGCTGGAGCAAGCCCCCGGCACAGAGTTCACGGTGGAAGGGGTACAGGCGGTACACTGCGAAACCCCAGAGCAGGCTATAGAAGCAGTGAAAGAGAAAAAGGTTGCGGTGCTGGCAGACCCGGAAATGAAAAGTCTGGAGCACCTGGAGCTTCATGTGCTGGTGGATGCCATCCTTGCCAAGAAAAACCTGGGTACAAATATGAACCTCGCCCCGGTGGTGATTGGGGTAGGGCCGGGCTTCACAGCCGACAAGGACTGCCATTTTGTGGTGGAAACCAACCGGGGCCACTATCTGGGCCGGGTAATTGAAGAGGGCAGTGCGGCGGCAAACACCGGAGTGCCGGGGAATATTCAGGGGTACACCAGCGAGCGAATTTTGAGAAGCCCGGCGGCGGGTGTATTTGAACCCCTGGCGGAAATTGGCCAACTGGTGAAAGAAGGACAGGTGGTAGGCCGTGTGGATGGTGTACCCATGTACAGCCAGCTGGACGGCATGGTGCGAGGCATGCTGGCAGAGGGCATTCAGGTCACACCCGGATTTAAGTGCGGAGACGTGGACCCCCGTGGCGAAAAAGCGGATTACACCACCATCTCGGACAAGGCCAGAGCCATCGCCGGCGGTGTGCTGGAAGCCATCCTGCGTCGGTATGGAGCGTTTTTGGGGTAACCAGCCCGGCAAGACGTAAAATTAGACAAGAAAACCCTCTAGGAGATTGGATTCTCTCAGAGGGTTTTTTATGGGGATTTAAGAACTACCCGGGCACGTGTGGGAAAGCTAGTTATACTTTGTGCAATCGTTTTACGAACCATAGTTTACCCGGCAACGTGTGAATACACTCGCAAGCAATCGAATTCACAGAAAACCCTTCAGACTGCACTACACTGCACCGCACAAGTTCTGTTTTACGAAAGATGCAAAACATCCATCCGGATGGGTTAAACTTAACCCACCCGGAAACGTGTGATTACTCCCGGCCTTTGCGGATAACCTGTCCATTCAGTGCTCCGGTGTGGGTGCCGTGGTCCACGGCGACTGCACCGTTTACAATTACATAGGCGATGCCTTCCGGGAACTGGATGGGGTCGAGGAAGGTGCTCTTGTCAATGACGGTGTTTGCGTCAAAGATGGTGATGTCCGCCCAGTTGCCCTCTTTCAGGGTGCCACGGTTTTTCAGGTTCAGCACGCTGGCGGCCTTGCCGGTCATTTTATGAACCGCAGTTTCCAGGCTCATCAGCTGTTCCTCACGCACATACTTGCCCAAAATCCGCACAAAACTGCCGTACAGGCGGGGGTGGGGCTTACCGGGGCAGAGCAGACCGTCGGTGCAGGCGTTCATTTCAGGACGGAGCATAAAGCGTTTCACATGCTCCTCTGTGCCGTAGAAGTCCACCATGCCAACCGCATTTTCTTCCTCCATCAGCAGGTCAAAGGCGGCATTGAAGGGGTCAGTGCCTCGTTTTTCCGCCAGCTGTACAATGGAAAGTCCCACTGCATCCGCATTTTTCTCGGTTTTTACGCTGGTGACATAGATGTTTTCAAAACCAGCAAAGCTGACGAAGTTATCCCAGCCGGGGATGCCCTCTTTCATGTCCTGAATCATCTTTTCCCGCAGTTTGGGGTCAGCCAGACGCTCCACGGCCTTGTCTGTGCCACCGTCATGCACCCAGGGGGGCAGAATGGCGCCCATCATGGTGCTGCCTGCCACATAGGGGTACTGGTCAAAGCTTACAGTGATGCCCTCCTTAGCGGCCTCGTCCAGAAGCTCCAGCACACCGTCAATCTTGTCCCAGTTCTGCTTGCCGCACACCTTAAAGTGGCTCCAGTGTACCTTAACACCGGACTTGCGGCCAATTTCGATGACCTCTTTCATGCTGTCCAGAATGGTGTCTGCCTCACTGCGCTGGTGAATTACAAATACACCGTCATATTCCGCAACCACCTTGCACATTTCAATGATTTCCCGGCTTTCGGAATAGGCGCAGGGGATGTAAATCAAACCGGTGGAAAGACCCATAGCACCGGCTTCCATCTCACGGCGGGTGATGTCCCGCATGGCCTGAATTTCCTCTTCGGTGGGCAGACGGTTGTCCAGTCCCATGGCTTCCATCCGGATGTTGCCGTGGGGCACCAGATACATCTCGTTCAGGCCGGGGTGCGCTTGTTCCACCATGGTAAGATACCGGTCGGTGGTTTCATAGGTCCAGTCGATTTCATCCGTGTCGCCGTCCAGACCCGCCAGATTCTTGCGCCAGGGGCTAATATACTGAACCGGCAGGGGGGCCATGGACACGCCGTCCTGTCCCAGCAGTTCGGTGGTAATGCCCTGCATGATTTTGGGCAGTACCTGGGGGTGGAGCATTACGTCCAGGTCGCTGTGGCTGTGGGTGTCGATGAATCCGGGTGCAACGGTCAGCCCGGTGGCATCAATCACCTGGTCGGCGGTTTCCTCAATTTTAGGTGCAATCTTGGCAATTCGTCCGTCCTTCACAAGCAGATCGGCCTGATAGGCGGTTGCCCCAGTACCATCGACGATTTGTCCGTTTTGAATTAACAAAGTTGACATGGTAAAGCTCAATCCTTTCCTTTTGTGACCATTCCAAGAAAGCCCGCCTTTCCAGCAAGGGGAAAGGCGAGCCTTTGCAAAACACTTATTTCAGCAGAGCTTTCATTACGCCGGTGTAGCAGTCGGTTGCTTTCACCAGCTGATCCACTTCGATGTATTCGTTGATGGTATGTGCCAGGTTTTCACGGCTGGGTCCAAGGCCAAAGGTCTTGATGCCTGCCTCACCTGCATAGTGGCTGCCGTTGGTGCAGAAGTTGTACTGGGTGATGGTGGGGTTGTAGCCCATCTCTTTCAGCTGGTGGTAAACAGCCTGTACAAAGTCGTCATTCTCGTCGTACAGCCAGCCGGGGAAGAAGCGCTCGCCCTCAATCTCGTTGCCGGTGTGGCACATCTCTTTGCCCACAGCATAGCTTGCCTTTACCTTCAGCTCCGGATCCTCTGCCATCAGCTTATCCAGCAGAGCCTGGATGGGAGCCAGCACGCTCTCCTTGGTTTCGCCCACCAGAAGACGGCGGTCGTAGGTAGCACGGCAGTACTCAGGCACAACGGAAGCACCGGGATAGGGAGCGGACTTAATGTCGGTCAGCTCCAGGATGCCGTCGCCCAGCACGGGATGATGGGGAGGCTCCAGGGTGCGGATGGCCTGGATTACGTTTGCCATCTTGTAGACAGCGTTGATGCCCTTTTCCGGGTTTGCACTGTGGCAGGGCTTGCCGAAGGTTTCGATGACGATTTCAGCACGGCCACGCTGACCAATCTTCATGTTCAGCTGGCTGGCTTCGCCGATGACCACATAGTCAGGCTTTACATAAGCGCTGATTTCACGGGCGGCAACGCCTTCAAAGCATTCCTCGTGTACCACGCCAGCTACATAGATTTCACCGGCAAAGTCACGGTCGGTTTCCTTGGCAAAGATGGCGGCGGCACAAGCCATAGCAGCCACAGAGCCTTTCATGTCAGAGGTGCCACGGCCATAAATTTTGCCGTCCACAATCTCCGCACCAAAGGGGTCATGGTCCCACTTGCTTGCATCTTCCACGGGAACGGTATCAATGTGACCGTCAAACTGTACGCGGGGGCCGGGACGGTTGCCCTTGATGCAACCGATGATGTTGCCGTATTTGTCCACATGGACGCTGTCAAAGCCGTTGGCTTCAAAAAATTCCTTCAGACGTGCCACAACGCCATCCTCGTGACCGCTGTAACTGGGGGACTGGATGAGTTTCTGGCACAGAGCCACTACACTGTTTTGCTGTTCCTGATTTAACATAGGTTGTATCCTCCTAATCCTTATACATAAGAAAAAGATATGAGTGTTGTATGAAGCGGAATTTCTTCCGCAGGATACCACGGGAAAACAGGGGAAAGTGCGAAAAAGGGGGTGGACTCCCGGCAAAAGCCGGGAAAATCCACAAAAAGCGGGCAAAATCAACCAGATGACCCTGCCGCTTTATAGGTAAGCACCAGGTGACAGTGGAACGTTTGAAACATGAAAGGAGAAAAGATTGTCAAAAGCAAATCCGCTGTCACAGGGTGCAAACTTGCAGAAAAACAGGGGATTAGAACCGGCTGTACTTACCGCCCCAAACCACGTTGCGGTAGTTTTCCTTGTCGGTGTCGCCCTCGGTGCTGATGAACAGCACACGGCTGTTTTCATCCAGCTTCAGCTTCTCTTTCAGCTCTGCCAGTTCGGGGCGCAGCAGGATGTTTGCTACACAGCCGGTGGTGGCGGCGCCGCTTTCGCCGGAAACAACGGGAGTATCGCCAGCCACGGGAGCCGCCAGGATGCGCATACCATCAGCAGCAGCATAGTCGGGGCAGCTGATGAAGGCATCGGCGCAGTTCTTCAGCACTTCCCAGCCGATGGTGCAGGGCTCGCCGCAGGCAAGACCCGCCATGATGGTGTTCATGTCGCCGGTTACAAAGTGCAGCTTGCCGTCAGCGGCTTCAGCGGTGCGGAACACGCAGTCGGCCTTGTTGGGCTCAACCACGGTGATGAAGGGACGCTCTTCCTTGTAGTAGCTTGCAAAGAAGCCAGCCATGGCACCAGCCATGCTGCCAACGCCAGCCTGCAGGAACAGGTGGGTGGGCTTTTCAGCGCCTTCGGCTTCCAGCTGTTTTACAATTTCATAGCCCATGGTGGTGTAACCCTGCATAATCCACAGGGGGATGTCGGTGTAACCCTCCCAGGCGGTGTCCTGTACCATAACCCAGCCTTTTTCCTCAGCCTGGCTGTTGGCAAGGCGAACGGCCTCGTCGTAGTTCAGGTCGGTGATGGAAGCATCTGCACCCTCAGCACGGATGTTGTCCAGACGCTCCTGGGCACTGCCCTTGGGCATGTATACAACCGAGTGCTGACCCAGACGGTTTGCGGTCCAGGCCACACCACGGCCATGGTTGCCGTCGGTGGCGGTAACAAAGGTCACATCGCCCAGCTTTTCCTTAACTTCGTCGGACAGGATGCGGCTGGCGGGCATATCGCTGATGTCCTCGCCCAGTTTCTGAGCAATGTAGCGGCCCAGAGCATAGCTGCCGCCCAGCACCTTAAAGGCATTCAGGCCAAAGCGGTAGCTTTCGTCCTTGATGCGCACTTCTTTCACGCCCAGAGCCTTTGCAAGACCGGGCAGAGCGGTGAGAGGAGTCTGCTTGTATACGTCAAAGCTGGCATGGAAACCATGGGCCTTGGCGGCCTCCTGCTCGCTGAAAGCGGACAGGTCGGTGGCAGGGGTATCCTGGTGAGGATAAGTAACAATCTTAAAGTTTTCCATGACTTATTTCTCCTTTTTTTCTTTGGGAAGAATCAGGTTCAGTACAATGGCGCTAATTGCCACAACAATTACTTCCGAGCTGCCAAAAATCTGGCCTACCCACTGGGGGCATCCGGCAAAAGCACCGGCAGTCTGGGGAATACCCACTGCCAGAGCCACGCTCAAACCGGCAATAAATACACTGCGGTTGCTCAGGCCGTCTCGAGCCAGCATCCGCACGCCAGTCATGGCGATGGAGCCAAACACCGTGATGGTGGCACCACCCAGAACCGGCTGGGGAATTGTAATCAGGATGGCACTCAGTTTGGGAACCAGTGCAGCCACGGCAACAATGCCGCCTGCAATGCCAAATACCACCCGGTTAATAACCTTGGTTGTTACCACAATACCAACATTCTGACCAGCGGAGGCAACGGGTACACCGCCAAACACACCACCCAGCAGGCTGCACAGGTTGTTGGCGATAACGCCACCGGTGATTTCTGCGCTGGTGGCTTCCCGCTCGTACACGCCGTTTGCGGTTGCCTCAAACTGACCGATGTCCTGCACAGCGTTCACCATAAACACCACACCCAGGCTGATGATGGCGCTCAGATGGAAGGTGGGGGCAAAATGCAGAGGTTCGGGCAGCTGAATCCAGCTTGCAGTGCCTACACTGTCAAAATGAATCATTCCCATGGCCAGTGCCACCAGATAGCCCACCACCATGCCAATCAGGGTGGCGCTGGCTTTCACCATGCCTTTACCGAACTGACCGCAGATAATTACGGTTGCCAGGGTGATAAAAGCCAGAAGCCAGTTGCGAGGGCTGCCATACATGGGGTCGCTTGCACTGCCGCCTGCCATATAGTTGACAGCGGTGTCATACAAGGAGATGCCAATGGTCAGCACCACGCTGGCGGTGACAATGGGAGGGAACAAAAACCGAATTTTTTTGAACACAAGGCCCACCAGCATACCCATGCAGGCACCCGCAATCTGGGCGCCTATCATGCCGTTGATGCCGTGCAGCTCCACCACCGAGCGCAGGGTGGGCAGAAAGGCAAAGCCACTGCCTACCATGATGGGCAGGCCACTGCTGATAAAGCCTTTTACACCAAATGCCTGAAGCAGGATGGCAAATGCCGCCACCAGCAGGCTTCCCTGTACCATGATAATCTGGTCAGAGGCGGAAACACCGCCAGCAGATGCCACAATCATGGGCATGGTGATGCAGCCCACCACCATGGCAACAACGTGTTGCAAAGCCAAGGGGATGGCCTTGCCAATCGGGGGCATTCCGGTGCGTTCAAAGAGCGCTTGTTCACGGGGACTGGACTTGGTAACAGTGCTCATGGGTTATTTTCCTCCTTTTGCCTTCTTATAGAAGGTGTCACAGATGGGCAACTTTGTGCGGAAAACTCCATCCACCCGGTAAGCGGCATGAGCAGCAGCCGGAGCGGCAGGAATGGAACAAATCTCACCCACACCCTTGGCACCAAAGGTGTTCTGGTCGTTTGTGCCTTTTTCCACATAAATGATATCGATAGGAGGAACATCCGTTGCGCGAAGCAGACCAAGCGTGCCATATTTGGACTTTACATAGCCATCTTCCATCTTAAAGTCCTCGGTCAGGCCGTAACCCAAAGACATGACGATGCCGCCTTCAATCTGGCCGCCGCATGCTTCCGGGTTGACCACCTTGCCCACGTCGTGGGCGGCAACCACACGGGTTACCTTCTTGTTTTCGTCCATGATAACCACCTGTGCCGCATAGCCGTAGGCCACATGGCTTACAGGGTTGGGCTTGTCGCTTCCCATGGGGTCGGTAATACCGGTGTACTCACCATAGAAGCTTTCGCCTTCCAAGTCTGCCAGGGTACGTCCAGACTCCAGCGCCTCTGCCAGCAACTGGGCGGCACGGCGGGTAGCCTCGCCACAGAACACCGTCTGACGGGATGCGGTGGAGGTACCAGAGTTGGGGGTAATGGCGGTATCAGGCCGTTCGTGGAAGATAAGATGGGCAGGAATATGGGTGACTTCGTTCACAATCTGGGTGCAGACGGTGGCAATGCCCTGTCCCATGCAGGCGGCACTGGTGCGGGTGTGCACCTTGCCATCCACAATGGCCAGGGTGCATCGACCGGTGTCGGGGATGCCTACGCCTACACCGCTGTTCTTCATACAGCCTGCAATACCTGCATAGGGGCTGCTCTCGAACGCTTCTTTAACGGCTTCCAGGCATTCCACATAGCCGGTATCCGGGCCAGCAATCTGACCGTTGGGCAGTACATCACCGGGACGGATGGCGTTCCGGTAACGGATTTCCCAGGGGCTGATGCCCACTTTTTCTGCCAGCAGGTCCAGGTTCAGCTCGGCGCCAAAGCAGCTTTGGGTTACGCCAAAGCCACGGAAAGCGCCGCCCGGCACGTTGTTGGTGTACACACACATTCCTGTGATGTCAATGTTCTGGAAATTGTAAGGGCCGCCGCAGTGGGTGCAAGCACGCTGCAATACAGGCCCGCCCAAGCTGGCATACGCACCGCAGTCGGAAATCAAGGTGGCCTTCATGGCCAGTAACTTGCCGTTTTCGTCGCAGGCGGTGGTAATGTCCATTTCCATGGCATGACGTTTGGTATGGATGTTCAGGCTCTCCTGTCGGCTGAATTTCACCTTAACCGGTTTACCGGTGGCCCAGGCCATCAAGGCGGCATGGTGCTGTACGCTCATGTCCTCCTTGCCGCCGAAACCGCCGCCCACCAGCTTGGACTGGCAGCGAACCTTTTCCGGGGGGAGCTTCAGCATACGGGAGATCTCCTTCTGTTCATCATACACGGATTGAGAACCAGTGTAAAGCAAAAGGCCGCCATCTTCTTCAGGGATGGCAATGGCACACTCCGGCTCCATGAAAGCATGATCGGTCATGGGGGTGGAGTAGTGTCCGGTAACCACATGGGCAGCGTTGGCAATGATTTCATCCACATTGCCACGTTTCAGCACCTCTTTGGTGAGAATGTTGCCCTTTTCGTGGAGTTTGGGGGCATCCGGCTGCATGGCCTTCACCGGGTCGGTCAAGGGTTCCAGCTCGGTGTAGGTTACATCCACCAGGTCCAGCACCTCGTCCAGAGTCTCCTTGTGGTTGGTGGCAACCAGCACAATGGCATCACCGATGTAGCGGGTGCAGTCACCCTCCGCAATCAGTACGTCCCAGTCCTGGACAATGTGTCCAGTCTTATTGAAGGGCACGTCCTCGGCCCGCAGGATGCGCACCACATCGGGGTGAGCCAGGGCACGGGTCAGGTCAATCTTCTCCACCCGGGCACGGGGATACTTGGAGCGCAGAGCCTTTGCGTAAATCATGCCGGGGACGGTAATATCGTCCACAAACAGGCCGGTGCCCAGCACCTTTTCAGCGGTGTCCACACGGGGCAGGTGAGCGCCAATGCGGGCTTCGCTGTCATCGTCGGCGGGGACGGGCAGGTTTTCCCGGAACATCTTGGCAGCCAGCAGAATGGCGTCCTCGATTTTCACATAGCCAGTACAGCGGCAGATGTTGCCACGGATGGCCTTTTTCACCTCGTCACGGGTGGGTTCCAGGGTTTCGTCCAGCAGGGCCTTTGCACTGATGACCATGCCGGGGATGCAGAAACCACACTGCACCGCGCCAGTCTTGCCAAAGGCATATACATATACTTCACGCTCCCGGTCGGTCAGACCTTCCACGGTGGTGATATGCTTGCCGTCCATCTTCTCGGTGGTAAAGACACAGGATTTCACCTTTTTGCCATCCACAATAATGGTACAGGTGCCACAAGCGCCTTCGCCACAGCCGTTCTTTACACTGGTCAAACGAAGCTCTTCCCGAAGGAAGTCCATCAGCTTCACGTTTTTCTCGGTGCGATATTCCGCACCATTCACATACAGGGTGTACACGGGGCAATCTCCTTTCAGCGTTTGACATAGCATCCGGCAACTGCATCGGTGGGCTGGCCATCCTTTGCAGCAAGCTGACCGCCTACAAATACCAGGCGGGGCATACCGGTAACTTCCAATCCTTCGTAAGGGGTATAATCCACATTCTGGTGCTGGGTTTCAGCACGGAGTGTTGTCTTTGCTTTGGGGTCCCAGATGGTGATGTCCGCGTCCGAGCCAACTGCAAGCACCCCTTTTTGGGGATACATGCCAAACAGCTGGGCAGGGCCTTGGGAAAGAAGCTGGCAGAACTGCATCACCGACAGCTCGCCGGAATTGACCATGCTGGTATACACCACCATGGGTCGATGTTCAATGCCTGGCCCACCGTTGGGGATTTTGGTGAAATCCGCAAGGCCAAGCTCTTTTTGTCCGTGGAAATTGTAACTGCAATGGTCGGTGGCGATGGTGTCAATCTCGCCGTTTGCCACCGCCTGGCGGAGGGCCTGCACATCGGCGGCACTGCGCAAGGGGGGACTCATTACATATTTGGCGGACTCAAACCCGGGCAGATGATACCGTGTTTCATCCAGCACCAGGTATTGGGGGCAGGTTTCTGCATACACCTTTACCCCACGTTTGCGGGCGGCACGTACCTCTTCCAGGCCAAGGGCGCTGCTCAGGTGCACCACATGAACCGGCGCACCGGTCAACTCGCCCAGATAGCACAGCCGGTTAATGGCTTCCGCCTCCACCTCAGGGGGACGGCTGGCGGGATGGGCCGCAGGGGAGAGATGACCCAGGGCTTTTTCCTGGGCTTGCAGGGCATTCACCAGCACACCGTTCTCACAGTGTACCCCCAGCAGTCCGCCCACGGGTTTCAGGGTTTGCAGAATGTCCAACAGCTGGTCGTCCGCCACCTTGAGGGCATCGTAGGCCATATAGGCCTTAAAACTGGAAACACCCCGCTCCAGCATGGAGGGGATTTCCGCCTTGGTGGCTGGGTTCCAGTCGGTGATTGCCATATGAAAGGCATAGTTACAGCGACAGCGACCCTCTGCCTTTGCGTGCCAGGCATCCAGTGCCTGGTTCAGGGTGCCTCCCTTGTCCTGGGTGGCAAAGTCCACCAGCGTGGTGGTTCCGCCGCAGACGGCGGCAAGGCTTCCGGTGGCAAAATCATCTGCCGTTACCGTTACGCCGCTGTCCATGTCCAGATGGGTGTGTCCGTCGATAAACCCCGGGAATACATAGCACCCGGCGGCATCATAGACGGTGTCCCTCTCTGCAACGGGAAGATGCTGTCCGATGGCAACAATTTTGCCGCCATCCATAGAAAGGTCAGCACTGGTCAGCCCCGTAGGGCTGACCAGCTGGCCGTTTTGAATAATAATCAAGCCAAATCCCTTCTTTCCATGCTTGCCGATTACAGGCAGTAAGCGTAGTCAGAAAGAATGGTTTCCATAAGCTGTTTCAAAGGTGCATAGGTCTTGGTGTCCTGTGCCAGAACGGTCTGGTACTCATCGTTGCCCAGACGAACCTTCACAAGGCCGGTTGCACGATCCAGCACGCAGAAGCCGGGGTTGGTGCTGTCCGCCATATCTGCCTCGGAGGCAAATACGGTGAACTTATCCTTGTAAGGTGCGCTGGCATAGGGGCAGAACACAGCACAGTTGCCGCACTCGTTGCACATTTTGTCCACATGAACAATCTGCTCTTTGCGCATGCCGGGTACCTGGATGGCCAGGTTTGCACGGTTGGGGCAAACGTCCACGCAGTTTTCACAAACAGCGTTACAGCCAAGGCAACGGTCGGACTCGGTCTTGCCGTCCACATACTCAGCCAGAGCACTGCGTTTTGCCTTCAGTACGGAAGCTTCCTCCTGGAAGGGGGACTGAGCCACGGTGCTGTTCACAATGTCCATGGCGGCGGCGGTGGCGTCGGCAATGGCTTCTA
Organism: Candidatus Allofournierella pullistercoris; assembly: GCA_018883715.1. Lineage (GTDB taxonomy): Bacteria > Bacillota > Clostridia > Oscillospirales > Ruminococcaceae > Allofournierella > Allofournierella pullistercoris. The sequence continues at coordinate 28,370 of JAHLFP010000004.1, forward strand.
CCACGGTGGCGGGGCCACGCATTGCGTCGCCAACCACATAGATGCCGTTCTCGGCACGGCAATGCTCATCCAGCACAGCCTTGCCCTTTGCGTTCACAGGGATGCCACTGCTCAGGAAGTAAGCGGTGTCCACCTGCTCGCCGATGGAGGCGATGACGCAGGAAGCAGGCAGGCTAATCTGCTCGCCGGTGGCTTCGGGGCTGCGACGGCCGGAAGCGTCCGGCTCGCCCAGGCGCATTACATCGCACAGCAGCTGACCATTCTCAAAGCGGACAGGAGCCAGCAGTTCGCAGAACTCCACGCCATCCTCCAGAGCCAGCTCCAGCTCTTCCTCGTCGGCGGGCATGTAGCGCTTGGTACGACGGTACACAAGGCGAACATTCTCTGCACCCTGACGCTTTGCGGCACGAGCGGCGTCCATGGCGGTGTTACCTGCACCAATGATTACCACGTCGTTGCCCAGGTTCAGGCTTTCGGGGTTTTTCTTCAAGGCTTCCAGGAAGTCCAGTACGTTCATGGCCTGCTCGCCTTCCAGCTTCAGCTGGCCATGGTTCCATGCGCCGTTTGCCACAATCACATGGGTAAAGCCCTGTGCCAGCAGGTCGGCGGGGTTCAGAACGGTGGTGTTCAGCTTTACGGTGACACCCAGCTGCTCCAGCATCTTTGCGTCGTTGGCGATGGCTTCACCGCTGATGCGGAATTCGGGGATGATGTGTTTTACCACACCGCCCAGAGCGTCCCGCTTCTCAAAGATGGTGGCCTTTGCGCCAGCCCGTGCCAGGAAGTAAGCGGCTGCCATACCAGCAGGGCCGCCACCGATGATGGCAACGTTCTCGCTGCGCTCTGCGCCAGCTTTCAGAGTGGGCAGGAAGGCGTCAAAACCGCCCTCAGCGGCAACCAGTTTTGCGTCACGGATATGTACGCTGTCCTCGTAGAAGTTACGGGTACATTTGGTGGTGCAGCGGTGGCTACAGATGGTGCCGGTGATGAAGGGCAGGGGGTTCTTCTCGCAGATAACCTTCAAAGCCTCTGCATACTGGCCCTTGCCAACCAGGTCGATGTAGGTGGGAATGTCCTGATGGATGGGGCAGCCAGCCTCCTGACAGGGAGCCACAAAGCAGTCAATCAGGGGAACCTGGGTGTCCATCTTACGGCTGGGCAGGGGCTTGATGGGCTTCACATGGTGAACGTCCTTCTTCACAGAGTCAACCAGAGCATCCAGCTTTGCCATGTCCACGCCAGCAAAGGGAACATAGTCCATGTTCACCAGCAGGTCAGCCATGGGACGCAGACGGTTGTATCCACCGGGTTTCAGCAGGGTGGTGGCCAGGGTGATGGGCCAGATGCCGGTTTCAAAGATGGAACCGATGTTGAACTGGTCAGCACCGCCGGAGTAGGAAACACGCAGTTTGCCGTCAAACTCCTTCTCCACCTTCTGAGCCAGGCTGATGGACAGGGGGTACAGGCTCTTACCGCTCATGTACATCTCTTCGCCGGGCAGCTCGCCACGGGCGATGGTAACAGGGAAGGTGTTGGTCAGCTTAATGCCGAATTCCACACCGTTCTTGTCGCACAGAGCCAGCAGACGACGGAACATGGGGATGGCATCCTCAAACTGCAGGTCGCCCTTGAAGTGGTGGTCGTCAAAGACGATGTAGTCGTAACCCATATCGTCCAGAGTCTTGCGAGCGAACTCGTAGCCCAGCAGGGTGGGGTTGCACTTGATGTAGGTGTTCAGCTTCTTCTCGTCAATCAGGTAGGTTGCAATCCGCTCAATTTCATCCGGCGGGCAGCCATGCAGGGTGGACAGGGTAATGGAGGTGCATACATGGGGGTTGATGCTGTCGATGTATGCCTCGTCAATGCCGGGCAGACGGCTCAGGTTTTCCTTAGCCCAGGCAACGCACTCTGCCCAGATGGGGGTGGCGGAAGCGTCCTTCATGCCCTCGATGTAGTTGTTGACCTTCTCGCTCTTGATGCCAGCCAGGTCATAGCCAACGCTCATGTTAAAGACAAAGCCGTTCTCGCTGCCCAGGCCGTACATCTTGCTGATGAGCTTCAGGGCAAACCAGCCCTTTACATACTCCTCAAAAGCCTGGGGAACCCGCAGCTCGGTGCTCCATTCCACGTTGTAGCACTCGTCCTCTGCCTTAATGCAGGGCTTGGAAACGGGCAGGTCTTCACCGTCGATAATCTGAACGGTTTTTACCTCAAAGAAGCGGCTGCCGCCAGCGTAAGCGGCAATCAAGTTCTGTGCCAGCTGGGTGTGAGGGCCAGCGGCGGGGCCAAAGGGGGTTTCCACCTGCTCGGTAAAGATGGGAAGCATCTTGCCGCTGGTGTGCTTATAGATGTCGCCTACGCCAAAGATGGTGCGGCGGCTTGCGTACTCGGTAATCACCCAGTCCATCAACTCAGAAAACGGAATGGGGCGCATGATATCGCTCATGTTCAATCTCCTTTTTCATATTCAACAGGTTTTTGGGCTTGCCCGCACACTTTAGGCCCGTGCGTCGGCCAATTTATACCCCGCCCGCCTGGGGTTTTTGGCGGGACGGGGATACAATTTTTTAGCGACCAGCGTTGATGCGGTTCCACAAATCGGCGCTCTGCTCACGGCAGTGTGCCAGAACGGCTTCCTTGTCGATGCCAACCAGCTGGCGGTTTTCCATCTTCACAACACCGTTGATGATGGTGGTCACCACACTGCGACCGGTCATACCAAACAGGATATGACTGTTGATGTTGGAAGCATTCATCGGGGTCAGGGGGTCATAGTCGGAGACAATCACGTCGGCGTAAGCGCCGGCCTTCAGGATGCCGATGGGCTTTTTGAAGAAGCGGCCAGCCATAGCGCGGTTGTTTTCAAACAGCATGGTGGGAATCTCGCCCCAGGCCACGTTGGGCTTGCAAGCATTGTGCTTGTGCAGTACGTTTGCCACCTTGTAGCTCTCGGTCATGTCGTTGGTGTAGCCGTCGGTGCCAAGACCCACGGTCAGACCTTTTTCCATCATCTTCAGGATGGGAGGGCAGCCAACGGCGTTGCCCATGTTGCTTTCCGGGTTATGTACCACCATGGTGCCGGTGTGTTTCAGCAGGTCCATCTCGGCCTCGTTGATGTAGATGCAGTGACCGCAGATGGTTTTATCGCCCAGAATGTCCATGTCATGCAGACGGAATACCAGGCGCTTGTTGTACTTTGCCAGGCTGTCGTACAAATCGTCGATGCCCTCGGCCACATGGATGTGATAGCCAGCATCCTGGGGCTTTTCAGCGGCGCAGTACTCCAGAGTCTCGTTGGACAGGGTGAAGGGAGCGTGCATACCCATCATGCCGGCAATCATGTCGGAGTCGTCCTGCTGGGCGTACTTGATGAAATCCACGTTCTCCTTAACGGCGGCTTTCATCTTGTCAGCGCCGTCACGGTCGCTGATTTCATAGCACAGGTTGGAGCGAACACCAAACTCCTTGGCGCTCTCTGCAATGGCGAACAGGCTGCCCTCGATGCCGCCGTAGCTGGCATGGTGGTCAAAAATGGTGGTAACACCGTTCATGATGCAGTCCAGATAGGTTGCATCGGCGCTTGCCTTGGTGTCCGGCAGCAGCAGGTTGCGGTCGATGGTCCACCACTGCTGGTCCAGAACCTCCAGGAAGTTGGTGGGGTTGTTTCCCTTGATGGTCAGACCCCGGGCAAAGGCGGAGTAGATGTGGTTGTGGGCGTTGATGAAGCCGGGCATAATCACGCCACCCTTTGCGTCCATAAAGCGGGCGTCAGGGTATTTGGCTTTCATCTCCTGGGTGGTGCCAACATCGGCAATCAGGTTGCCCTCGATGGCTACACAGCCGTTGTCCAGATAGGGCATTGCTTCATCCCGGGTGACCAGGCGACCGTTTCCGAGCAGATACATGGTTTTCGTCTCCTTTTCTATTGTGTTTTGTGACAAGGTTTATTCGCCATTGTGGCAACAAAAAACCGCCCAGAGCCAGAACTGGCCCAGAGCGGATACACAGGAAGGAGTGACAAAACAGGGGGATTTGCGATTTTGGCACGCCGGGGGTACCTGTGTATCGCAGCCCGTGCGCGAAGCACTCCGTTACAGCTGTTTTGACAAAAGAATAAATAATGAAGGCCATCCCAAGATGGCTGTGTTAAAAAAAGTACAAATCAATGGAAAATAGTACGGCCCAGGTGGCCGTACCCCCAGTATAGCAAAGTAAAGACGGGATATGCAAGGAAAAAAACTAAAAAGGCTGGAATTCTATTTTTTAGATAAATTAAGGGGCAGTTCTTTGTGTACAATGGCGAAAGACTGCACAAATCAAGGAAAAAAGGGTGGGTGAATTGGACAAAAAAGCGGTGTTTGTTTTGGTGATGTTGGTTATAGCAATAAAAACACAGCGATGAAAAAAGAAAAAATCTCCCCTTAAAATATTGCGTCACCCGGAGGCGTGTTTGATTGATTTTTGGGGAAATACCTGCAAAAAAGCATAAAAAAGACCCCCGGATGATGTGCAGTCAAACCGGGGGAGTGCCCACAACTGAGGATGAGAGAAATTCAGCTATTAAGAGGGCGAGGCTCAAATAAACAGGCGGTGCGGCCGCCTGGCACAGCCCTTGAGCAGGACGGTGCAGATACAAGGGGAGCCATGGAACGAATGGACTTCTCTCCAATACCAAAAAAGAGAAGGCGACATCCCCTTGCAGTTAAGATTATAACATATAATCCTGAGAAAAATGAAAGCTACGCACGAAAAAACGGTAAAATTGCACCAAAAGACGGTGAGATTCCCAATAAATCGACAGGTTTTTCGACTTGTTTACAGTAGGATACTGGCCCCCAGCAAATGCTTTTTATGAAAAAGGCTTTTTTGCGGGGCAATACAAAACAAATAGCAATAAACCTACAGTCTTGCTTAGGATGGTTCTGCTGATTGTTCCGGGCGAGGCAGGTGGTAAAACAGGGCAGTGGCGGTAAATTCCTCCCCCTGCCAGTCCACCGCAAAATCCCCCTCATGCCGCTCCAGCACCGCCTTTACATTCCGCAGGCCATAGCCATGGGCCAGAGAATCCTCCTTTTGGGTGGGAAAAAGCTCGGCGCCGCCACTCTGAGCGGGAGCTGGGGGCGCAGTGTTGCGCACCGACACAAGAAGTTCCTCCTCTTGCCACTGAATCCGTACCCAGATGTGCCGATGGCCCTTTACACGCTGGCAGGCTTCCAGCGCATTGTCCAGCAGATTGCACAGCAGGACGGACAGGTCCGCTTCCTCCAGCGCCAGCCCTTGCAGGTTGCACAGCCGCAGTTCCATCAAGGTGTCGTGCTGGCAGGCTATGGCAAACTTCTGGTTTAAAACCACATCCACCAGCACACTTCCAGTATGGGCCACCACAAGAGAAGGGGCAATCTGTTGCTGTACGCTGGCGATATACCGGCAGACAGCATCGTCCTTGTTTTGTTCCGCAAGGCGATACAGGATGTTCAGGTGGTTTTTAAAATCGTGGCTTAACTGCCGCTGAGCGCCATAAGCGCCGGTCAGTTCACTGGAGTGTCGTTTTTGCAGTTCCAGTTGCTGGCTCAGCAGCAGGTTGTCCCGGCGCACGGTATGCCACAGGGTCAACTTGTCCAGTACCCAGGTCTGCAACAGGCACAGCCCCACAAGTCCGGTGCTAATGAATACGCTGATGGTCAACGGGGCGGCATATTCTTCCACCAAAAGATATACATAGGACACAAAGGTAAGGGTAAACAGGGGCAAAAAGCTACTCAAAAGCCAAGAATACGGGTTTTCCTCACCAGCTCCAAGGCGCAGTGCCAAATCCTTGTTCAGCAGAAAGGTGAGCAGCAGACACACGATGGCGGAGAGCAGTAAAAGGGGCGGGCTTTTTTCCAAGGAGTAGGCGGGCAGATGAAAGATACCTGCGGTGGTCAGTACCACAATTCGCCGCACACAGACATCCAGCATGAGGTAAAACAGCACCCCGTACACCATCACATACCAGGGACTGTCATGGGTGTACCGGCCAAAGGCTACCAGAGAGATGGCAACGAGCAAAAACAGCACAAGGGGCGGAAGTGCCATCAGCCGAACCAGCACCAGCTCCCCAATCAGAACCAAAAACAGGCTGGGGATGAACATCTTGCGATGGCGGCGGGGGGCGAAGGCATCGCACACCCGGACAAAGGTAATTAGTTGCAAAATATAAAGAAGACTGTTCTTTACCGTGTCAAGCCATATGGGGTTCAGCATGATTCCTCTCTCGCTTTCCAAAGTAAGAATTCCCTTTGCAGGTCACGAAACAAGGGTTTGCTCACCGGGATGGTTTGCCCGGTGGAGAGGATGACAGTGTAGTTCAAAAAGCGCTTCACTACCCAGAAATTCACAAGGAAACTTCGCTGAACCAGATGAAAATCACTGTCGGATAGCTCATTTGCCAGCTGGCCAAGGCTGGTGTTGCAGACCAGTTTTTCCTGAGTGGGGTTGATAAAGTGGGCAATTACATGGTGACCGCTGGCTTCAAAATAGGCAACCGAGGGCAGCGCTACCTCCACATCCTGCCCACCACTGCGCAGCAGGATGGTTTGGTTTTTGGGGTGAAGCTGCTCCCAAAGTGCCTGCATGCAGGGGGCAAAGGTTTGGCTCAGTTGCTCCTTTAAAAGATAGCGAAAGGCGGACACCTGATACCCCTGAGGGGCATAGTCCAGATGGTTGGACACAAAGATAATCCGGGTGGTGGGGTGCTGTTGCTTCAATTGCTCTGCCAGGGCAAGACCGCTGACCTTTGGCATCTCCACGTCCAGAAACACCGCATCGTAATGGTTGCAAGCAAGCGCATCCGAAAACTCCGGCGCACTCCCGAAACAGTCCACCGGGAAGCGCAGGTCCTTTTGTGCTAAAAACGTTTGAATCAGCTGTGCAACCTGACGCAGATAGGCCGGCTGGTCGTCACACACCGCAAATCGCAAACAAATCTCCTCCTCAAAACGGTTGTGGGCCTTGGGCCGGCTTTGCCGCAGCGGGAAGCTGAGCCAGCCGCTCCAATGCCTGGGGGGTGTCCACGTCCCAAAGCTCCCATTCCCACTGGGCCTGGGTAAGGCGCACCAGATGGGGGTTGTTCAGGATGACCACGCCGCCCCCTTTTTTAGGGGGCAGACAGCAAAGCTGGTCAAACAGATGGGCGGGGAACAGCACCGGGCTTTGTCCCTGATCCCCCCAGGCAAGGCGGTGGATGCAGTTCGGTTCCTGTGCAAAGGCATCCGCCAGACGCCGCAAACTGTCTGGCTGACACAGGGGCTGGTCCCCCGGCAGGAACATACATCCATCCACCCCCTGCATGGACTGCAAGGCCAGGCGGATAATCTCGTTTCGTGCCTCCAAATTGTGGAGCAACACCGGCAAGCCCTGCTTTTTTGCCAGCTGTTCCACTTCTGGATGGCGGGTTACCACCAAAAGGCGGTCAAATTTATCCCTTGGCACACAGGCCAGGCTGTACTCCATCATGCAGCCCCCTGGCAGGGGCGCAAGCAGTTTGTTGGAGCCAAAGCGCCGTCCCTGTCCGCTTGCCATCCAGATGCATCCCAATACCGGCTTCATCGTTTTGCAGTTCGCTTGCTTCCGTCGGGATAATAGCAACCCGGCTGGAAGCTGGCAAAATGCAGGGCAAACAGGCTTTCACAGGACTGCTCACAGGCGGCAGTGTAGGCCTCGTAGCGCATCATCAGCTCCCGTGCCGCATCGGTCAGGGTGGAACCGCCGCCCCCCTTGCCGCCAATGTACCGACTTGTCAAGGAGCAACCCAGGTACTCCTCCGCCTGTCGCATTAGGCTTAGGGCTTTGGTGTACGCCATCCCCATCCGCTGGGCGGAAGCCCGCAGGCTTCCCAGTTCCTCGATGCCCTGAAGAAGCTGGTAGGGGCCACTGCCAAAAAAGCGTCGCCCCTCTTCGTCGCAAAGCTGTAAAAATACCCGTGGTTTCATGGAAATACCCTCCTGTTCTGCCATAAAATGGTGCAAAGCCGAGAATCTCCTTGGCTTTTTATTCTTATTGTAATATAATTGGTACAGCGTTGCAAGGCTGGAGCAAGCACGGTCTGCAATCCAAAAACAAGGCAACAAACAAAGCCAAAGGAGGACGGCTCTATGGTACGATTTTCCTACCCATTCTACCCCATGCAGTGGTATAAAAATAAGAATCCCGTGTCCGGAAATGCGGGCCTTTTTAACTATAAGGTACAGCGGCAGGAGGACAGCCTGGTGGCACATTACTGGCTGGGGGTCTGGTGCATGGAGAAAACAAAGGATGTATACAGCCAGTCCTTTCCTTTAAGCGAAGAGGGCTTACAGAAAGCGGTGCAGTGGCTGACCAATGCCTTTAAAGCCACCCCGGCAGATCAGCTGGAATCCCGGGATGCCTTCTTCACCACCCAGCCCTATACCCCACCCAAGGAAAAACAACCGGAAGAATAAAAAATACGGCCTCAAAGGAGGCCGTATTTTTTTGCCCTCTCCACACAGGGAGGTATTTATACCGTTTTAAGATGCTTCCAGCCGCCTTTTTTCCAGCGCAGGAAAAAGACGATGGCTCGCACGTTTTCGTCCAGGGCATAGGCAATCCAGATGCCCAAAAGCCCCAGGTTAAACACAATGCCCAGCAGATAGGCAACACCCACAGCGATAACCCACTGGCTGATGATGCCCACGGTGACGGGGTATTTCACATCGCCCACCGCTTGCAGGTTGCGCACCAGCACGATGTTAAAGCACCGACCGATTTCCAGGACAATCTCCACCAAAAACACCTGCTGACCCAGTGCAATGACTGCCGGGTCGTCGGAAAACAGGCTGAACAGCGGTTTTGCAAAGATAGCCATCAGAACCGTGATGGTCAGGGTAATGGGGGTAAAGGTGCGCAGAACCAGGCGATTAATCCGGTCTGCCAACTCGTGGTCCTTTGCTCCGATGCAGTAGCCCACCAGAATCGCCGCCGCCTGGCTCACTGCACTGATGAGCATATAGCACACCTGGGCGAACATATTGCTGTACATACGGGCGGTAACGGCAAAGGTGCCCATCATGTTTACAAACACAAGGCTGGCGGACTGGGACAGGTTATAGGAAAGTCCCTCGCCTCCCGCAGGCAGACCGATGGCCAGAAGCCGCTTCAAAAGGGAGGTGGGGAAGGGCTTCAGCACCGACAGCCGGATGGATGCACCAGGCACCGAGCGAAAAAAGGCCACCATCAGCATCACCATGCCGGCCAGACGGCACAGGCTGGTGGACAAAGCCGCACCAGAAGCACCCATCTGGGGCAGGGGGCCAAGGCCGTGGATAAACATGCTGTTGCCCACCACATTGATGATGTTAATCAGTCCGGTGCTGAGCATGATAACCGTCATTCGGGCATGGGCACGCAAAAAGGCGCTGAATGTCAGCATCAGTGCCTGAAAAGGCAGGCTCAGGGTGGAAATCAGCAGGTAACTGCGTGCTTCCGGCCGTGCTTCCATGGGCACCTGCATCAGCTGGAACAGGCCGTCCACTCCAAGCAAGAGCCCGGCGGAAATCACAAGGCTGATGATCAGGTTCATACCGGTGGCAAGGGTGTACACCTGCTGAACCCGGTCCGGCTCTCGTGCCCCCAGGTATTGGCTGATCAGAATCGTAGCCGCAAGGCTGGTGACGCTGAAAGTCAAAATCAGGGTGTTCATAATCTGGTTGGCGTTGCCCACAGCGGCCACCGCCGTCTGGTTATAGTGGCTGAGCATAATCTGGTCGATGTTGCCCACCAGCATCTGGAGTAACAGCTCCACAAAAACAGGCCAGGTCATTGCCAGCAAGGAAAACTCCTGCCCGGCCACTTGGATGCGATATTTCATCTCGTATCCCCCTTTAAAACTTGGATTGTCCTGCCCCATTGGCAGAACATGGCTTTCATTCGCACACCATTATAGCACAACCGAAAACCCCAGCGAAAGAGTGAATTTCTCCTGTGTTTCTGCCGCTATTGGGCGCACAATTTGGAAGATTATACAAAGAAACCCCCAGCACCGACCAAGAAGCCGATGCTGGGGGCAAAACAGGGGAGTGCATCTTGAAAGATGCGCTTTTTAAAAGGGATTATACAAGAACCAGGCTGTCGTCCTTGGCATCCACGGTCAGGGTATCGCCGGCGTTGTGTGCGCCGCCGATAATCTCCCGTGCAATGAGGGTTTCCACCCGGCTTTGGATGAACCGCTTCAAGGGACGTGCGCCATAGATGGGGTCGTAACCCTGCTCCACAATGAGAGCCTTGGCGGCGTCGGTGACCACAAGTCCCAACTGTTTGTCCGCAAGGCGATGACGCAAATCGTCCAGTTGCAGGTCCACAATGCTGCCGATTTCCTCACGGGTCAAAGGCTTGTAGAAGACAATCTCGTCCAGACGGTTCAAAAACTCAGGACGGAACTGGCTCTTAAGCAGATCTTCCACGTGGTTGCGGGCTTCGGCGCTGATGCTTCCATCCGGCTGGATGCCTTCCAGAATATACTGGCTACCCAGGTTGCTGGTCAGGATGATGATGGTGTTCTTAAAGTCCACCACCCGTCCCTGGCTGTCCGTGATGTGTCCATCGTCCAGCACCTGCAACAGGATGTTGAATACATCCAGGTGGGCTTTTTCCACCTCGTCAAACAGCACCACGCTGTAAGGATGACGGCGCACCGCTTCGGTAAGCTGACCGCCTTCCTCATAGCCCACATATCCCGGAGGGGCACCAATCAGGCGGCTGACGCTGAATTTTTCCATGTATTCGGTCATGTCGATGCGAACCATGTTC
>JAHLFP010000045.1 GCA_018883715.1 Candidatus Allofournierella pullistercoris
TCATAAAAGTATATGATTTTCCCCAGAAAGCAAAAAAGTTCTGGCAGCAAGAGGCTCACTTTGAACCCCCTGTTGCCAGAACTCTTTGATTTACGATGCTTTTCAGTTAGGAAAAAGATAAAAGTCCGAAACCGATTGTATTAACGGTTTCGGACTTTTTTGGTCCGAGTGGCGAGAGTCGAACTCACGGCCTCTTGAACCCCATTCAAGCGCGCTACCAAACTGCGCTACACCCGGATGCTATTTGAATCAGCGATATTTATATTATCATAAAAACCACCAGGTGTCAACACAAAAAATCAAAAAAATAAAAATTTTCTTGCTTCGCCCTTAAGTAATCCAAATTGATACTGCATAAGCTGGGGACAACGGTACATATGTATGGGTCAGAAAGGAGCGTGAAAGCCGTGGATTTGGCATTGCAACAGTATATTAAACCGGAACTCCTTGTTTTGGTATTGGTGTTGTATCTGTTGGGCAAGGGGTGTAAGAGAAGTCGCTGGATACAGGATGAGGACATACCCCTATGCCTTGGATTGATTGGCATTGTACTTGCGTTGTTGTGGGTTGTTGGCACCAGCGCCGTGATGGATGTCCAGCAGGGCTGTATGGCGCTTTTTACCGCTGTGGTACAGGGGATTCTCACCGCAGGGGCCAGCGTGTACTGCCACCAGCTTATAAAGCAATCTGGATGCAATGCACGGACACGAAGCAAGACACACTCCGCCCAGTCCTATAAATAACCAAAACCGGACAGGAAGAAATTCCCGCCCGGTTTTTCTATACTATTTTTAAAATTACAGGTTATCTGCACCCCAAACACGCTCTGCAATCCGTTTTACCAACGCCAGCTTTGCCCACTGTTCCTCTTCGGTCAGTTTGTTGCCGATTTCGCAGGAGGCAAAACCACACTGGGGGCTGAGGTACAACCGCTCCAAAGGCAGATACTGGGCAGCCTGATGAATCCGGTTAATGATGAAATCCTCATCTTCAAGGGCGGGGGTTTTGGTGGTAACCAGACCCAGCACAACCTTTTTGCCCTCTGCCACATGACGCAGGCACTCAAAACCGCCGGAACGCTCATCGTCGAACTCCAGATAGAAGCTGTTTACATTTTCCTGTCCAAACACCAGGGGAGCGATGCTCTCATAGCCACCGGAGCAAGCCCAGGTGGAGTGGAAGTTGCCACGGCAGATATGGGTATCAATCACCAGGTCATCTGGTTTGCCCTCGATGGCCAGATTGTTCACCCGCAGGAATTCCTTTTTCAGGGCTTCAAGACCTGCATCATCGGTGCCAAAGAAGATGTTTGCTTTTTCGTCCACAAAGCATCCCCAGGTGCAGTCATCAAACTGGATGTTACGGCATCCGGCGTCGTACAAATCCCGGATTACCTTATGATAGCCTGCCACCAGGTCGGCAATCAGCTCTTCATTGGTGGGGTAGAACTTGCGGGTGGTCTCCAGGTTAATGGGCATAATCAGCTGTAACAGGAACTGAGCCGGGGCGGGAATAGTCTGCTTGGCGACGGTGTTTTCGTCCTCCAGTGCTTTCACAAACTTGAAGTGCTCCACAAAAGGATGCTGGTTCACGGAAAGTTTGCCCACAAGGAAGGTATCATCAATTTTTGCGCTCTCACCATGGAAGGGTAGACCCTCCTTGGTGGCGCAGTGACCTACGCCCTCAAAACCCCACATAAAGTCCAGATGCCAGGTGGAACGGCGGAACTCGCCATCGGTGATAACATGGAAACCAGCGGCTTTTTGCTTTGCCACCAGCTGGGTAATGGCTTGGTTTTCCACTTCGGTCAGCTGCTCCCGGGTGATAGCGCCTGCTTCAAAGTCTGCACGGGCTTTCTTCAGTTCTTCCGGGCGCAGAAAGCTGCCCACAAAATCAAAACGGAACGGTGTATGTTTGGTCATGGTTGTTACCCCTTTACTGTAATAATTTAGTATGACGTTTTCTAATTACAGTATAACCAAAGAATAGGGGTGTGTAAAATACGGAAAATTGCGGGTTTGATATAGGAATTACCTATGGCTGGAACGATGATAGGGGAAAGCGGTCGAGGCATGATGAACCTGGGCGTATTGATGCAACCGCTCCAGATACAGGGCGGCAAAGCGTCCAAGGGCAACCTTGTTGTGGGTTACATAGCCAATCTGGATGGACTCGTTCACGTCCAGGGGGATTGCCACGATGTTTTTTCCGTTGAGTTTTTCGTTGATGACCCCACTGCAAATGGTGTAGCCATTTAGGCCAATCAGCAGGTTAAACAGGGTGGCACGGTCGCACACCATGATGTCTTTCTTGCTTTCCAGCGTGCTGAGGATTTCCTCGGAAAAATAGAATGCGTTGTGCTCTCCCTGCTCGTAAGAAAGGCGGGGGAAGGGCTGTAAATCCTGCAAGGTGACGCTTTTTTTTCGCGCCAGAGGGTTATCAATCCCCACAAATACATGGGGCTTTGCGATAAACAGGGGGCTGAAATGCAGGTTGTGCTCCCGGAAAGCCTTCCGCAGAACGGTTTCGTTAAAATCATTCAGGTAGAGGATGCCCACCTCGCTTTTCAGCTTGGCCACATCTTCAATGATTTCATAGGTTTGAGTTTCCCGGATGCGGAAGTCGTATTCTTCGCCCCCATAGGCGGTTAAAAGCTCCACAAAAGCATCCACCGCAAAGGAATAGTGCTGGGTGGAAACACAAAATTGGTGCCGCTGGGTCAGCTCGCTGGAATAGCGTTCCTCCAGAAGTCGAGTCTGGCTTAAAATCTGCCGAGCGTAGCTTAGAAATTCTTCTCCCTCTGGGGTGAGAAGGACGCCTTTGTTGGTTCGTTTGAAGATGGAGATTCCGAATTCCTGTTCTAAGTCCTTAATAGCCGCCGTCAAGCTGGGCTGAGAGAGGAACAGCCGCTCCGCCGCCTTGCTGATGGTGCCCGCCTGCGCCACCTCCACCACATAGGTTAGTTGTGCAAAGGTCATATTACCGCCTCTTTCCATGCAAATCGCTAGATTTGTGTATTTCCCGTTTGTATTTGCCCGCAAAATAAAATATTTCCCATTCTTATTTTACAAAAATAAACGGATTTTGCAAGTGGGTGAAAAATTTGCCGCAGGAAAAATCCTTTTGTCTAAATGGGGTGGGAAATAAAAGAGGAGGATAGGGCGGAATTGGCTTGCCAAAGTGCAGGGTGCAATGGCTTTTTGCCACAACGCGATAAAAGAAGGATCACCCACAGGGCTTACAGTTTGGGACGGATTACTACTTCGACGCAGTCGCCATCTCCCTTATTGAGCTGTTTTCGGATGGATTTAAGCACCCCAATGATATAACAGATGCTACCGTCTGGGTTTTTAAGGCCCATATTGACGACGCTGCCCTCATAAGGGATGCCGTCAAAGGTGGCAGAGACCTTGATGCGGCCCTTGCCGAACTCGCTTCGTATATCATAGGGGAACACCACATACGCACCGCCTTTTTCTTCGATGCAATGGATATGGGCGGTATATTTGTATTCTTGCTGAGGCATAAAGATACTCCTTTGAACAAATACTGGTTAAATTTGCGCAAGAGGGGGGATATGTATATCCCGCCGGCATAAAATAATAGCAGAAAAGTGAGAATTTTCAAAAATTTTTTCAAATGAGTTGGAAAAACAACAGATAACTATACTGAAATGGTATAAAATAAAATTACAGCAAAGGCAACCATCCAAGGGGTTCCTTTGTTGGTCAGATTATCAATACAATGGGGTTTCCCACAACTTGAATGGAGGATTTTTCATGAATTGCCCTGTAGAAGCCGGTAAAGTTTTTTCGCTGTCCAACTTACTGCCCTATAAAGAAGGGCAAATCAACCAGCAGCTTTTAGTGAACAATGAATCTGTGCGACTTGCACTTATGAGTTTTGACGAAGGCTGTGCCTTGAGTGAGCACACTGCTCCTGGGCAAGCATTTGTATTTGCGCTGGAGGGAAAAGGTGTGATTGGATATGAAGGCACTGAATACCCCATTCAAGCAGGGGAGAATTTTCAGTTTGCAAAAGGTGCAAAGCATTGGGTTAAGGCAGACGGAAAATTTAAAATGGCATTGTTGCTGATTTTTGAATGATAACTTGAAAGGAGAACTATAATGCGTGCATTTGTAGATCATGATACCTGCATCGGGTGCGGTTTCTGCACTGCTTGTGCTCCGGATGTGTTCGAGATGAACGACGAGTACAAATCCGTGGCAGTGGCAGACACCACCGATGAAAATCGGGAGCAGGTGATGCAGGCCATCGACGGATGTCCTGTTTCCGCCATCCGTGAAGAGGAGTAAGATGCACAAAACCCCGTGACCTATCACTGGTCACGGGGTTTTGTGTTAAGCAAAAGCACGCAGGTCGTAGATGGCTACGTCCTGATTTTCAAATACAGGTTCCAGACTGGGTGCTTGTCCGGGGTATCCCTTGGCATACAGCAAAAAGGAGATGGACTCCTCTTGGCAGAGTACCGCAATATCCTGCATTTGGGCATCCTGGGAGAACAGCTGTTCCACCACGGCCCGGCGGTGCTCCACCTCCGCCTGGGGTACACCCATGTTGCTCATGGCATAGGTCCAGCCCTCCATGTAGCACTGCACGCCGGAAAAAGCGGTGTACAGGTTGGAGATACCGTCTTCGCTGGCAGGCGGGGGAGAGCTACTGGTGCGGTTGGTGGCGAAAATATCTCCCGCATTTGCATTGGCTCGCAGCCACAGGGCAGCTTCCTCGTCCCCGGCAGTTACTGCATTGCTGGCAACCAGAGAGGGGGAAAGTCCTACCGTCCGGAAAAGCTGCGTTGTGCCCCGGGCAAGCAAAGCGCCCGCCATGCATAGGGTGGTGATAAAGCCAAGTGCTCCACAAAGCCAGCCCAGAACGGAGTAAGGAGTAAACCGCCGCAGACGGGGCAGTTCTTCCACCGCAAGCAGGCAGATGCAAAGGATGGCAAACAGGGCAAAGTAGACCTGGCTGGAACTTTCATGCCA
The DNA here is from genome assembly GCA_018883715.1 of Candidatus Allofournierella pullistercoris. GTDB lineage: Bacteria > Bacillota > Clostridia > Oscillospirales > Ruminococcaceae > Allofournierella > Allofournierella pullistercoris. Next base: position 5,004 of record JAHLFP010000045.1, read on the forward strand.
GAACAGATGGTAGGCCAAAAATCCGCCCACCGTGCCGGCATGGAGCAGAATGCGGGTCGGCTCCAGATGGAAAAGCCCCATTAAATCTTTGGGCACACGAGCCAGCCACAGCACAAAGGGGAAGGGGACGATTAAGAATACATCCACAACCCCGATTAAAACCAGCCACACATAGCCGGAAATGGGCAGGTGGGCACACAGCCAGTCCGCCAGCGGGGAAAGCGTCTGGTAGGCCCAGGTGCGCTCCATGGCAAAGATGGAAAAAATCATGCTGGTGTTTGCCCCGGCGGAGTAAAGCAACTGGTACATCAGGCCAAATACACCGGCGGTGGAGACAAGGCATCCCACTGCTCCCAGATAGTTGGGCTTTTGGAAAATTAGCACAAACACCATGGCAACCGCCAAAGCGCACAAGGCAATGGCGGCCTGTGGGCCTTTCGCCAGGCTGAACAGGGCAAACGTAAGCAGATAGCTGACCCAGTACACCGGGCTTGCCACAAATCTCTGCTTTGCAAGTTGGTGAAACAGAGCGATGAAAGCGGCAAAAAATACAACCGCCGTGGCCTGTGCGTTGATGTTTGTCACCAAATGCTGGAGCATGGTGTTGCCAAAGATGCTGTTCCCGCTGGGCCAAACCGTCCACAGGGAAGCGCACTGGAATCCAAACAGCAAAACAGGAAGTGCCAAGGCCTTACGCTCGCTTTTCTTGTAAAAAGTCAGTCCCAGGCTGTACAAGGAAACCAGCTCTGCCATTAAAAACAGCGGGCCAGAGAAAAAGGCAAACACGTCATAGCAGGATACCCCTGCCACCCCCGCCAAGGCGGCGGCTACAAGCTCGGTTAGATAGTGATAGGAAAACCGAACCCCCACAAACCGAATGTCCTGCGGCGGGAAGGCATCCAGAAAGGCCTCTGCATTGCCCACGTTCCACAACATATCCCGGTCTGGAACGATGCTTTGGGCAACCAGAGGATGGGCGTTCCGTGCGCTGAAGGAAAGGGCAAAAAAAGCACACAATACCCCCCACAATGCCAGCAAAGCCCACAAAGAGGACGGGATGTCCTTTGCGTTGGGCAGTCGAATGGCCTGTCCATGGGAGGGACTTTTTTTCTCCCAGAAAGCCAGAGCCACCACCAAAGCCGGGCAGAAGAGATGGTACAGAAGGGGAATCTGCAACCGCACCCCCACACAAAAGCTCAGGATAAGTACCGCTGTGCCATATACGGCACTCAGCAAGGGGGAAAGCCCAGTGCCTTCCGGACCAAACCGCCGCCACAACAGCCAGCCAGGCAGGATAAGATACACACCGCTGGCCACAAAAAAACGAACTGCATCCCAAAGCGATGCCCCGCAAAGACAAACCACAATGAGATATGCCGCAAAACAAATCCCGGTTGTCCAGCTGGAAAGCCGGATGCTAAATCCGCTGGCTTTCCCAGCCGATACAGGAATAGATTGTTGATTCAAATTTTGAAAACCTCCTCATAAAAGATGGGGACTGGCACCCCTGTGTCTTATCCCGGCCAGGAATCCTTTTTAAGAAGCCGGAATACAAACCGTCCCCGAAAAAGGGAGGAAAACACCATGAATAAATCCGCAAACACCAAAAAGACAAAGCCGGGAATCATAACCCGTGTGAATTGGTTTGGGAGACAGCCCCTTTTCCGGATTGCAATGGCAAGCCGTCCCATGCAAAAAAGCATGCCAATATTCAGGAAAAGCCAGACGCAGATTTGTGTCCAAAGAGTAAGCCACAGACTGTCCGCTACAATTCCGGTGGTAAGGTACGAGACACCCATATACAACACAATGGCCGTCAGCAGGATGGAATAGATGATGCCGAGAGCATGGAGCATTACCCCGCCGCCAATGCCAACTCCGCCACCCCAGGTCAGGCCGCTCCGCTCACACCAAGCCTGGAGCATGTGCAGGGCAGGCTTATTTTGCCGTCCTTCCACAAAACCGTTGTTCAGCAGCCCATACACACGGAATTGGCAACGGTGAGTCTTGCAATGTTCCTCTGCAAGTTTTAAAAACTCCACAAGATGGGAGGGAAGCCCGTCCACATATAAAGGGAGGGAGAAACACACCGCATCCACACCGGATAATTGTTCCAGCGCTTTTTTAAAATCGCCACGGTTGTGCAAGCTGAGGGTTTTTGTATGCACCCCTGGCAGCATGCGGCGGAGCACACCGGAAAAGAAACGGGAAGCACCGCCTTTTTTCTTGGGGCTGGCATTCAGGATAAGAAGATTCATAGCAAACCCTCCTTTAGAAGCTGGTTTATATCCTCAAAAAACAGAACTTCCGCCTTGTCATAGCCCAGGTTCAGCCGATTTTGTTCCACCATCTGCCGGGCGGTTTCCTTTTCAAAATCCGTGCAGTCACCGTAAAAGCAAACAAGCATTTTTTGTCGAGGGCTGTACCGGCTTACATGATGCATGGAGCCTCCTCGCCATGTGAAAAAGGGCAGGGAATTGCTGATGGAACGGTCCACAATCGCCTTGATGGGGCTGCTGTATCCGCCGTAGTCGCATCGGCTGATGATAATAAGAGGGTCACTTTGGCCAAACAGTGCCCCAATGTGTTGCAAGGAGTCTTTCATGATGCAGTAGCCTGGATTTTTCAGCCAGCAGGAATAACATCCCAAACAAGGGGCATACCGGTTGTCTGCGTCCAGGAACACAGCATCCTTGCCGGATTGTTCCCTCAAAGGTGCTATCTGCTTGCCAAGGTCGTGAATGATGGTTTTCATAAGTCGGGCCTCCTTTGGGCTACTGTTCACCTGAGCGATGAACCAAACATTCGGCGCACGGCTCATATAGCCCTGCGCCTTATAAAATCATACAACGTTGCATTACAGCAAGACGGGCAATAAGATACTTTCGGTGGGATACACTGCCAAAATAAAAGACCTGTTATGGTACAGGACACTTTCTGCACCAGCGGCATCCGTTGCAGGAGTTTCTGCGTTTACAACTGGCACATCGTTTTTGAATGGGATACTCCGGTATCACATAGTTAAAGATATTGGTATCATTCAATCAATTTTGCCGATAAAGCGGTAGAAGATTTCTACCTCCTGTTCCCGGCTTCGGTCCTCACCTTTGACCGCTTCATGGACAACGATTTTTTCAATCAGCGTATTCAAAAGTTCGGCGGTCAGTTCTGTTGGATTGACGCACTCTTTCATCAAGGCAATCCATTTTTCTGCGTCTGCGGCACTCTGGCTTTCAGCGGCAATAGCAGATTGAAGCTGTTCAATCTTTTCTTCCAGTTCCGCCTGTTCGCTTTG
>JAHLFP010000005.1 GCA_018883715.1 Candidatus Allofournierella pullistercoris
TTGTTGCAAAAAAGAACGATGCCGGTCATGCGACTCGACATCGTTCTTTTCGGCGTTGTTTCCAACCCTGTCAGACAGATGCCGTAAAATAGTAATTTTTTAGAATTACTGTCTTACGAGCACCCATCTAAGGCGGGGCGGGATGTGGTACAATTTTTACAGCCCTGCAAGCTGGACGGCTTGCTGCAAAATTACGCCGATGTCATCCTTGATGGCGTGTCCTTTGTGGGCGATTTCCTGGGGTAGCAGGGCATCTTTGGGGTTGATGGTGATATAAAAAGCCTTGGGCAGGGAGTAGGTCATATTCCAGAACGGCTCCTGGATGAACATGGGGGTCATGCGGCCCACGCCCAGCTCCAAAAACAGGATTTTCTTGTGCTTGTTTTTGACAATGAAGCGGTTGATTTTCTGGTATTCTTCCTTGTATTTTTTGCCTTCCAAAAAGGTGTAACCACGCACCCACATTTCCATCTCGGCACCACATTTGAGATAGCGGGGGATCAGCTCGGTGGGGATGCAAAGATTTTCATCAATGACGGCATTCATCCGGTAAGTGTGTTCCTTGTTGGGATAGATGGCATCGTGACAGCGGCGGCACCGACTAAAATGGCATCCACAGATTCCAGTTGTTCCAAAAGACGCTGGGCGTCCTCTTTTCGGCGGACATCGATAGAAGATAGGGCAGACATGATTGACGAGTCCTTTCACGAGATGTTATTATTAAAATTACACGGACTTATTCTAACATGCAAATTTATAAATTACAAGAAGGTTCAAGCGGTTTTTATTTGAGGTGAAAGCATGAAGTATTCAACACGTCTGAGCGATACCCTGCACGTTTTGGCATTTTTGGTTCTGGGAGAAGGCCAGCGGATGACCAGCACCATGATTGCGGAGAGCATCCGCACCAATCCGGCCTATATTCGCCAGCTGATGTCTGCTTTGAAAAATGCGGGCATCATCGCCAGCACCCAGGGGCAGGCAAACCCCAGGCTGACCCGAGAAGCCAGTGAAATCACCATGCTGGATGTGTACCGGGCGGTGGAGGGCAACAAGCCTCTGTTACATCTGGACGTGGCCACAAACCCGGAATGTGGGGTGGGGGTGAACATCCAGCTTGCCATCTCGGACTTTTATGGAGATGTGCAGCAGGTGGCGGAGCAAACCATGCAGACCATTACCTTGCAGGACATCTTGGAGCGATACCGGGAGAAGCTGGAGAATTTGCGGTAAAGGCAAAGTTACTATATTATCCACATAAAATAAAAGCAGACACCCACACTTAGAATTGTGGGTGTCTGCTTTTTTAAATAAGTAGAAGAAACAAAGTGGACGTTCCAAATAAAAACAAGAGGAAGAAAGCGGGTTCTAAACCAGAGAGAGAACAAAACAGCTTGCTTGAAAATTTGCTGAGAGCAAGCGAAATTTAAAATAAGAGAAATCTACAAGGGGAATTCTCACGTACTAAGGCGAGCTTTTTACCCCGGTACTTGCCAACAAAGCAATCAAGTGCCTTTTGTATCCAAACAGTACCAGAAAGGGCTTGTTGTGGGTGAAGCAGATTTAAATGGAAAAACCGCCTAAGGGGCAGATTTACCCATCAAGACAACAGTTCTGCTCCAAGACTTGCAAGAAAGCGGTTCAGTGCTTTTTGTCCCTCTTCGGTTTGCTTGTACACCCCGGCGCATTCCAGAACCTGGGCAAAGACAAGGCCAATTTGACGGCGAATTTCCTCCTCCAGCTCTGGGGCGGGGAGGGGAGTGGTATACCACTCTTTTACCCACTGGGCGTGTTTTTCCAGGCGGGGCTGGGATTCCGGCTCCTTACCCGCCAGAAGGGTTTGCTTTAACAAGTCCATCTCCTGCTTCAGTCGGGCGGGCAGTACCGCCAGCCCCATCACCTCAATCAGGCCGATGTTTTCTTTTTTGATGTGGTGGTACTGGCTGTGGGGGTGATACAGCCCCAAGGGATGCTCCTGGGTGGTCAGGTTGTTGCGCAATACCAAATCCAGCTGATACTGCTCGCCGTTTTTGCGGGCGATGGGGGTAATGGTGTTGTGGGGGGTGTCCTCAGTGTGGCTGAATACCATGGCACCTGGGTCACTGTATCCTCGCCACTGTTGCAGGATAAAGTCGGCGGCCTGTACCAGCTGGGCGGTGTCTGTGCTCTCCAGCCGCAGCACGGTCATGGGCCAGCGAACCACACCGGCTTGCACGCCGGGGAACTGTGGCAGGAGGAAGGAGCGGAGCAAGGGTGCTTTCTCCATAGGGAAGGTGTAGCGTCCACCCTGGAAATGGTCATGGCTTAAAATCGAACCGCCCACGATGGGCAGGTCTGCGTTGGAACCTGCGGTGTAGTGGGGGAACTGGCGCACAAAATCCAGCAGTTTTGCAAAAGTGCTTTGGTCGATGCGCATGGGGGTGTGGTTGCGATTTAAGAGAATGCAATGCTCGTTGTAGTAGACATAGGGGGAGTATTGAAGCAGGTATTCCTCCTGTTCCAGCGTTAAGGGAATGACCCGGTGGTTCTGCCGGGCGGGGTGTCCAAAGCGTCCAGCGTAGCCCTCATTTTCTGCGCAAAGCAGGCATTTTGGGTACTGGCTGGAAGCGGTGTTGGCCGCCTTGGCAATGTCCTTAGGGTCTTTTTCCGGCTTGGACAGGTTGATGGTTATGACCATATCTCCATAGGGTGTTTCGCTGTTCCAGGACACATCCTTGACGATGCGGTCCTGTCGGATGTAGTTGGTTGCCTTGGAAAATTGATAGTAAAAATCCGTTGCGGTTTCAGGGGAGGTGGCATAGTGCCGCCAGAATTCCTGTTGTACCCAGCTGGGCAGAGGGGTGACAAGGCCCATCAGTTTTGTGTCGAATAAGTCCCGTCCCTCCACGGAGTCCGAGGGAAGCAGTCCTTTTTCCCCTGCAAAGGCCAGCAAATCCTCCAAAATTTCATGCACGGGACGGGGCTGAGGTTCTTCGCCGGAGGGGAGGTAGTCCTCCAGTCCCAAGGCGGCCAAAAGCTGGTTGGTTGCATAGATTTCATCCGCTGGCTGTACAAGTCCCTGTTTTTTTGCGTAACAGACCAGCTCCCGAATCAGGTCGTAAACGGATGCCGGTTCTTTCATTGCCTACACACCCTTTCTTTCTCTTATACCACCTTCACGCCGCCAAAGGGACGGATATGAAGCAGATGGCAGCTTCCTGCACCAAACAGGTGCTCCATGGCCTGCTGATAGCGGGGGACGGCCCGGTGACGAACATAGGCTTGGATGGTTCCCGCAAAGCCGCCGCCGTGTACCCGGCAAACGCCGTCATCCCCCAGCACGGCCTGGCTCACCGCAAGGGCGATGGAAACATTCTGGTGCTGGACATCCTGATTGGTGTATACGTTTTGCAGATACTGGAAAGAGGATGCGCCGGACTGTTCCACAAGGTGTAAAAACCGTTGGAAATCCTGCTGTTCCAGTGCCTCCACCTGGTGGGCCACCCGGTCGTTTTCCTGCACAAAATGCAGTGCCCGCAGTAGGGCTCTATCCCCAAGTTGGGTGCGGATGGCAGGGGCTTGTTCTAGTAATTGCTCCAGCGTGATACCTCGCAGGACAGGCTGTCCCATCTGCTCAGCTACCGCCCGCATTTCCTGGGGTACGGCGGCATATTCGGCGGTTAAATCGGCGTGAGAGCCTTTGGTGTCGGTGATGCACAGGCTGTAACCAAGGGCATCCAGGTCGCAGGACACCTGCTGAATCACAGGTTCACCGGGCTGGGCGAAGTCGATGGCAACCAGGTTGCCCACAGAACTTGCCATCTGGTCCATCAGGCCGCAGGGCTTGCCGAAGTACAAATTTTCTGCCTGCTGTCCCACCATGGCGATTTCCACCGGGGAAATCTGCATCTGGTTGTACAGGCCGGAGACAATGGTGCCAATCAGGGTTTCAAAAGCGGCAGAGGAGGACAGGCCAGCCCCCACCAAAACGTCGCTGGTCACATAGGCAGTAAAGCCGCCGATGGTGGCACCTCCCGTTTTTAGCTGTGCCAGCACTCCTTTTACTAAGGACAGGGTGGTTTCCTTTTCTTCTTCCCGATAAGTCAAATCTTCCAAATCCAGCTGGATTTCCTCCATGCCCTCGGATACAAGGCGCACCTGGCCTTCCAGCGGGCTGACCACCGCAATGGCATCCAGATTGATGGAAGCGGCAAGTACCCGGCCCTGCTGGTGGTCGGTGTGGTTGCCGCCAATTTCGGTGCGTCCCGGTGCGCTGTACAGTTCCACTGGCTGGTCGCCAAACAGTGCAAGGAATCGCTGGAGTGCCTGCTGATACCGATTGCGCTGGTATTCCAGCTGGCTTTCACTGCGGTATAGTTCCAGCAGTCGGGCATCCTCAGCACCGGAGGAAAAGCGGTCTAACAGTGTACGAATCGAATTCATCTCAAAGTTCCCTCGCCTTCATGGTAGTTGATTCAGTTTTCCAAAGATAATCTAGTAAACAACAGATTGTGAAATAATATCTTAATTGTAAACGATACTGCACAGAAATGAAAGTGATTTTGGGAATAAAAATGGTATATGCAACAAATTTCAAGGTGTGTACAACAAAAGCATCTCCTTGCAAGGCTGGAATGGGTGGGGTTGGAGTTTTGCTGGTGTTGCTGTGTCTGATTATAAAATCGTTAACCGTTTTTTGTTAGGAAAGCATCTTTAAAGATGAAAAACAAAATAAGGCAAACAGCCCTCTTCCAGCGGCTTGGCTTGGAAGAGGGCTGTTTTGAGGGTTACTGTGCAGACTGGTTCAGGAAGTCCACGGCCACCTGTGCGTACAAGGCGCTACCGGTGACAAAGGCATCTTCCTCAATGGGAAATCATCTGCTGACGGCCAATCAGGGTGCCAAGGTGTGTTACCAGCATGGAAACAACCATGCTGAACAGGGTGGGAGTAAGGCCGGCGGTTTCCATTAAGTCGGTGGGGAGAATGGTCCAATAGCCTGCCAGTAAAAGAACTGAAATTGTAAAAGCACCGGGCACCTTGCCGCCAGTGGATTTTGCAACAAGCTCACTGATTACCATAATTCCAAACAAGATGGAAAGAGCCGCAAATTGTGTGAGCTGTATTTTTTCCATAAAACAGTACCCTCCTTGATATTGTAGTATCACGCTGTTACTTTATTGCGATAACTAAACAACTGATTGAATCGAATTATAGTCCTTTAAAGGACAAAAGTCAACGAATTTTTTTAGGATATTCCACAATTTTATTGATAAATTTTTGTGTAAGATGAATATCCGAACACTAAATCAAAAAAGCAGGCGTGTCACCAGGAAAAAGCAATAAGTATTGATTCGCAAAAAATGAAAATTCATGCGTTGGTTTTATCGCGTTTTTCATTGTAAATATGGGCAAAATGGAGCTGACTGGGGTTTCAAAACAAGGAAAAATCCCTTAAAAGTGGATCCAAAGGCGATGTACTTTACAGAGAGAAAATTCCGTGTAAGCAGGTCTTATTACCTGCCAAATTAGAAAGATATAAAAAGAAAATCCAGGATACGGAATAGAATAGTCAAAAATTTATAAAGCTTGCGCAGTACTTTCAACATACTGAACAAGATATATTGTACAAGGTGTATACTATCTTGCAAAAAATTTGACTTTCTGGTAGAATACACAGTGATGAAATGGAAGATAAGGCGTCTGCCTAAGCGAGAGTGCAGGCCGGGAGGTACGCTTGAAAGAACCGCATAGCATATCCGGTAAAATGATGATTGTGGCTGTAGCGTCTTTGGCGTTGTTTTTAGTAGTCAACCTGACCATTCAGGACAACTTTGTCAACCGGATTGAAAAAAACAGCGTGGAACAGGCCAGGCACAATCTGGAGCAGGTGTCTGAACAAAATACATACTTTGTGGATATTTTGCTGGAAGAAATGGTTCACAAGGTACAAACCGTGGCAAACGTAGTGAGTGCCAATATCGAAGCTCCTCAGGAAAATCTGGTGGAACAGATGAAAAACATGGTGGGTGTAACCGGTTTTTACAACCTGGGACTTGTAAACCCGGAAGGAATCTGCTATACCACCACGAATGAGCGGATGGATTTATCCGTCTATGACTATTTTAAGCATGGATTTGACGGAAAATCCGGTTTTACTGAAAGCCGAAGAAGCGAAGATGGACAGATGAATCTCAACATCTTCTTCATGCCAGTGTATAAGGGGGAAGAGGTGCGGTATCTGCTGACCGCTACCTATCGCTCCGATGAGCTGAGCCATCTTTTGAATCTCCAGTCCTATGAACAGGCGGGCAACTGCGTGGTGGTGAACCAGGACGGGGAGATGCTGGCCAAGAGTTTGAATCCCCAGCAAAACATCGACTGGAACATTTATGACAAATCCGCCCAGTATACTGACGAGCACAACCAGCTTGTGGGGGTGCTGAGGGATAACGAGGAAGGTTTTTTCTCCTATACCTACCAGGAGCAAAGCTATCTTGCGTATTTTAGCCAGCTGAAATATGG
>JAHLFP010000046.1 GCA_018883715.1 Candidatus Allofournierella pullistercoris
ATATTCTGCTGTACCTGAGCAAACTCGGCACGGGTGTCAAACAGATGGGCCGCAATGACCTCCATCATCAGGAAGTCCTCCTCGCTGTCAATGTCCAGCACGCCAGTGTCCAGCATCTTGGTTGCACCAATCTTGCCGTCCCACAAAATGCCGGAGGTGTTCTCTGCCAAAAAGTCCCGTTCAAACACATAGATGCTAGCGTTTAAATCGTAAAAGACAGGGGCTTGCTGGCGGGCGGTAAAGGGGCCTGCCTGCATTGCCTTTTCCACATGGTCGCCACAATCCCGCACCATATTAAAACAGGGGTTACGGCGGGACTCGGTTACGCTGAACACCAAATCCAAATCCGGACGGCTTTGCTTCAGCTCAAAGGCATTCACCACGTCCTGCACGGTACGCAGAGGGCTGGTAATATCCAAATCCATCACATAGTCATAGCGCCAGCCCTGGGCCTGTTCCATCCGGTGTAAGCTATCCTGAAAGACCGCCATCTTGGGCACGGTATCCCCCGCAAGGTCACTGCCACGTTCCAGCAGTTCCACCTCTGGGTAGGCTTTGCGCACCAGTTCCGCCAAATCCTTGCTGTCTGTGTTCAGGCATACATCCACCTGTACATCACAGCAAGCCTGCTGAAACAGCCAGATGGCAGACAGGGTATAGTAAACCAGCGGTTTGCCGCAGAATGTTTTCAGATTCTTGTTGCGAAATCCCTTGCTTCCCGCCCTGCCACAGATGGTAATAAGCAATCGTTTCATTGTATTTTCTCCTTTATCTCTTGTCCAAGGCTTGTCCTTGGGTCAAAGCCAGCACCTTCAATGCCTGCTGGGGGCTGTTGCAGCTTTCCATCTCCGTACCCTGCACATATTCTAGAAAATACCGCATCTCCCGCAGATACCGCTGGTTCACTGGCTCCTCGCAGTGGATGGTTTCCCCGCTGGGCAAGGTCACAGTACCCTGTCCAAAATCCGCCACAAGACTTCCATCCTGGCACATCAGCTCGATGCTTCGGCGGTAGCCCCGTCCAAAATAGTCCAGATGCACCTCCGCCAGCAAGTTGGGATAGCGGGCGATGTACACGGACAAATCGTCTGAGTCAATCTCCAGATGGGAGTAGGTGCCTTTCAGGTTGTAGCACTCCAGCGGCTGACCCAGCAAATCCACCAGATAATCCCACTCGTGAATCAGGTCAATGGTCACACCGCCCCCCATATCCCGGTGAGCGGAATAGACAGTGCGGTAGTCCACCCCCGGCCGCCAATCTGGCAGATAGGAGGAGCAAATTACCCGGGCACAGTAGGGCTGAATCTGGGCCAGCTGCCGTTTCAGCTCCAGATACGCACCGCACCACCGCATGGGGGCGGCCACATAGGCCTTTTTCCCGTCCAAATGAAGGGCGCTTACATCCAGCGTGCAGTCATCCACAATGGGCTTTTCAATGAAAAAGGCATCCACCTTATCCGCCAGTTCCAGGATGGTTTGCTGGTGCAGATGGGTGGGATTGGTGATAAAGGCAATGTCATATCGACCCAGTTCTTCCGGCTGGGTGTACTGGTGTGCCACCGCCTGCTCAATCTCCGGGGGTAAGGGCCGGTTTCCACTGCGCAGTGCGTCCACCGTAACCTCAATGCCCATCTCCTGGGACACCTGAAGCATGTTGCCCAGATGCCGCTTGCCAATGGAGCCAAGCCCCACAAACAATACCTTCATACCCGTTCTCCTTTTACTGCTCCTGTGCCGCCTCGATTGCATCCATCAGGGCAATGGTCTTGGCGTCCTGTTCAAAGGTGTAGCGCAGGGGTTGTTCCTTGCGCAGTACCGCCAGAAAATGCGCCAGTTCATCCACATAGGCATTTTCCACGATGTTATCGCTGTATCGGGGGTCCTGCTCCACCGATTGGTACAGGTTCACCTGCTCCTTGCTGGCCGTCTCCTTGTTGAAACGGTACAGGCTTTTGGGGTTGCCCTCCCAGAACAGGTGCAGGCCCTCGCCGAAGCACTCAAAATTGCGCACCGCTTTAGGGCTTACCACATCTGCTGCAAGGATGCCCTTTGTGCCGTTTTCGTGGCGCAGGGTGATGAAATAGCTGTCGGGATAGTCAATTTCCAGCTCGCTAATCTTATCCTTATAGACACTCATGTGCTTCACCGGGCCAAAGGCATCCAAGAGCCAGGGCAAATCAATGCCGAAAATCTCCCGCACGCCGCCGGTGCGCTTGTCCGCCACAAAAAAGTTTTTATAGCTTTCCCAAGGGTGCCAGTCCGGCAGATACTGCCCAATGTGATAGATATAGTTCACCGGTTTTGCAAACTGCTGTACCTGCTCCTTGATGTACTGAGTCTCCTTGCGGTAAAGCATGGTGGAGGACAAAAACAGTACCAAGTTGTTCTTGTCAGCCAGCACCTGATTTTCCTGATAGCCATCGTCCACCAGATTCAGCTCGGTGAACACCGACACCCCTGCTTCCAGCACGGTGCGGATAATTTGGGCATGGGTCACAGGGGCGGTGCAGACCAGTGCGGCATCCAGCTTCACGGATGCAAGGGCCGTTTCCAGATTTTCAAAGGTGGAAATCCCCATTTCTTCCGCCTGCTCCCGCCGCTGGGCGCTGAAATCCACGCCATACAGATTCAGTTGCGGCTCCAGATGTTTCAGCAACCGGGCACGGCGCTTGCCCATGCTGCCCAGTCCCACAATCAAAATATTCATTGTTTATTCCTCCTGCCCTGGAAAAGGCACATCGTAAAATACTTTTGGTGCATTGTGGTTTGGATCTTCCAGCCATTCCAGCATTGCCTGCACCATCCGCTGGCTGGTATTACCCCCGTTGTAGGGACTTTTGGTTTCTGCCGCTTTTTTGCGGAATTCCTCGCTTAAAGCGGTGCGCAGGGCGGCTTCAATCTGGTTTTGCTGGCTGTCACAGCACAGCACATTGTCGCAGATAATCCGACCTTCCTGCCGTCTGCCCACATTCACGGTGGGAATGCCAAAGGTGGGGGTTTCCACCACACCAGAGGAAGAATTCCCCAGCACCACCGCCGCATACTGCATGGCGGACAGGTAGCGTTTTACCCCAAGGCTGAAAAATGCCTTGCCCCACTGGGGATGCTCCTCCGTCCACTTATCCCACATGGCGTTGATGTCCAGCCCGCCGTCGTCTGCATTGGATTTTGTAACCACCCATTGCAGTCCGGTTTCCTTGCTGATGGTTTCCATCGCCGCCAAAAGCTGTTTCATCTGCTCCTTGGGGTCGGCTTCCCCGGCGGTTTCCGGGTGGAAGGTGACAAGTCCATACCCCTGTTCCAGCGGCATCTGCAAACTTTCACTCAGCTGAGCCAGGGTGAGTTTTTCCATGGTGCGGATGTTTTCATCCCCAAGACCACCCACACACACCACCCGGCTTGGCTGTTCGCCCATGCAAATCAGCCGCCGGGCATAAGTTTCACAGCTTGGAAAATGCAGCTGTGCCATCTTGGTGATGCAATGGCGGTAATAGTCATCCTGTGCGCCAAGGGTCACGTCTCCCCCGCTGATATGCACCAGTGGCAGGCCGGTCATTGCGGCGGCCTGTGCCACCGCAAAAATTTCGTATCGGTCCCCCAGCACCACCACTGCATCCGGGCGATGGCTCACAAACCAATCGCTGAATGCCTGAATGGTGTAGGCCACCGTGTGGGCGGTAAAAGCAGAGCCTTGCTGTGCCTTGTCCAGAATGGGAATCCGCTCTGCAATGGGCATGTTGTCCTGCTCAATTTCCTGTACGGTAGAGCCATACTGCTGGCTCAGATGCGCCCCTGTTACCACCAGCGCAAGACGAAATGCAGGGTGGCTTTGGATTTGCTCCAGCAAGGGGCGCAGCAATCCGTACTCCGCACGGGTGCTGGTTACCACCGCCAAGGTATACTGCTTCATGCTTTTGTCCCTTCCTTACAGTTCAATGGCCTCGTCCGGCTCAAAGTCCCGCTTTGCCACCTGTCCGATTACCTCGTACCAGCGCATGGGGCTGATGCCTGTACCGGGACGCTTGGTGGTGAGGTTTTCTGCGGTGAACACCTCTCCCGCCCGGATGGGGCAAGCCGCCACAATGCTTTTGCGTGCCACGGGTTTGTTTTCCGCTTCGCTGTCGCTCACCGCCTTGTGGCCGGTGCCCATGGCAAGCTCGGTGTTGCGAACTGCCTGAATCATAGCCTTTAGCTCCTGAGGTTCCAGGCTTGCTTTGTGGTCCGGCCCGGGCATATTTTTGTCCAGGGTGAAGTGCTTTTCAATCACCACTGCACCCAGTGCGGTAGCGGCCACATCGCACTCCCATCCAGGGGTGTGGTCGGACAGACCCACCGGAACACCAAACTGCTCCTGCAATTCCAGCATCGCCAGCAGGTTTGCATCCTTGTAGGGGGTGGGGTACTGGGTGTTGCAGTGCAGTACTACCACCTCACCAGAGCCGTTTTCTTCCAGCACGCTTAAAGCATCCTCAATTTCGGGCAGGGTGCTCATGCCGGTGGATAAAATCACCGGTTTTCCAGTTTTGCCAATGGCCTCCAGATAGGGCAGGTTGGTAATTTCCCCGCTGGGAATCTTAAAATAGGGCAGATTCAGAGACTCCAGAAACTCCACACTGGGCAGATCAAAGGCGGCGGAAAGATACTGAATTCCAATGGAATCGCAGTACTCTTTCAGCTCTTTATGTTCTGCAAAACCAAAGTGAATCCGCCGCACCATTTCCAGCTGGGTTTCTTCCTGTCCGGTCTGCTCCTTCTGGTACTCGGCCTTTTGGGCATGGCGGGAAATCACCAGTTCCGGCACTGCAGTCTGGTATTTCACCACGTCTGCGCCGCATTCCTTGGCTACCTTTGCCATCTCTTTGGCCAGTTCCAGACTTCCGTTATGATTTACGCCTGCTTCGGCAATGATTAAAACACCCATCCGTTTTACTCCATTTATCTCAAAATATATTGTTTGGTGGACTTATCGTTCCTCCAGCCGGCGGCGCATGTGGTCCAGTTCTTCAATCTGGCCCATATCCATCCAGCTTTGTTCGCTGATGGGATAAACACCCACCTTTTCTCCTTTGGAACGATAGTACTCGATGATGTCGGTAAAGCCCTGCTTTTTGCCGTCCTCCAGTTCCTCCACCACACGGGGTTCCACCACATACACACCGGTGTTGGTCAAAAAGTTCATCTCCGGCTTTTCCCGCATGCTTTCAATGGAACCGTCCTGTCCCAGTTCAATGACACCATAAGGAACAGTAAAATGTTTCACCGCACACACCATGGTGATAAGGTTGCCCTTTTCCTTGTGATAGGCCGCAATGTCGCCATAATCTGCATCCAGCAAAATATCACAGTTGGACAAAAAGAAGGTTTGGTTCATCTGCCCTTTCAGCAGGCACAGTCCACCGCCTGTACCCAGGGGTTCTTCCTCGTCCACATAGCTTACATGATAGCCCTTTTCCAGCTCGGAAAAATAGCTTTTAATCATGTTCTTTTTATAGTTGACCACCAGACGGAAATCCCGACAGCCAAACTCGCAGAAGCGATGGATGATATGCTCCAAAATGGGCATCTCTCCCACCGGAATCAGGGGTTTGGGCAGAATTTTGGTGTAGGGGTAAAGCCGGGTGCCCAGTCCCCCTGCCATAATCACCACCGGAAACTCACTGCACCGACTGCGGTCCACATCCACCCCGCTGGCGAACACAATATCCGCAATCTTGCCCTGTTGGTCCAGCAAGGGCAGGGCGTCAATGCCATGATGTTCCAGCATCTTGCGGGCGGCACTGCGCTCCATCAGCGACAGGCTGATGGGCTGATAATTTGCGGCCTGTCCAATCTGACCTTCCAGCGTGCCACTGCGCAGGATGTACTTGCGTATATCCCCGTCTGTTACGGTGGCTTTCAGCTTCCCTTCTGGGGCGATGAACAGGATTCTCTGGCCTGTTTCATCCAATTTTTTCATAGTTTGCAGGACGCTGATGTCCTCATCAATTATAAGCTCCTCAATGCGTAGCATGGGCCTCATCTGCCTTTCTTTCTACAATCTGCTTACAGAGCCAGTAAAGCATCAATCACCCGCTGGCAGTCCTCCTGGGTCAGGTTGGTGGAGCAGGGGATATTCACAATCTTACTGCGGTAATCCTGTGCCTTTTCTGCGCCGAACACCTGATTTCTGCCATAGTCTGCCTGTTCGTGAATCAGCGCCCAAACCGGACGGGTCTGGATGCCCTGTTCTGCCAGGGTTTTCAGCACGGTATCCCGGTCGTGACGTGCATCCTCCAGATAAACCGCATAAAACCACTTGTTGCACCGGGCTTCCTCGTCCCGGAACTTCAAAAGACGCAAGCCGTTTTTGCCGTCCAAAGCCTGACGGTACATTTCCCACATCTGGTGCTTGTGGGCGATAAAGCCCTCAATTTGCTCCATCTGTGCCAGTCCCAGTGCGGCTTGCAGGTTGGTCAGACGATAGTTATAGCCCACCTCGTCGTGGAAGAACTGAAGCTCGTCGCTTTTGGCCTGGGTGGACAGGTGCTTTGCATGCTCAGCCCAGTCCGGGTGGTTACTTACCAGCATACCGCCACTGCCAGTGGTAATCAGCTTGTTGCCGTTAAAGCTGTATACACCCACATCACCGATGGTGCCTGCGTACTTGCCGGCATAGATGCCACTGGTGTAATAAGTTCCCAGTGCTTCGGTTGCGTCCTCGATCACCTTCAGGTTGTAGGTCTTGGCAATCTCCATCAGTTCTTCCATCTTGGCCATGTTGCCAAAGACATGGACAATCAGCAATGCCTTCACGGGGCGGTTGCTGGTCTTGTTCACCAGCTGACCCTCCACCATCTGGCATTCCTCTTCACAGAAGCGCTTTACTTCCTTCGGGTCAATGCACAGGGTGTCATCACAGCCAATGAACACCGGTTCTGCACACACATAGCGGATGGGGTTAATCGCCGCAATAAAGGTCAAAGTGGGGGCAATTACCTCGTCCCCTGCACCAATGCCAGCACAGAGCATTGCCAGATGCAGACCGCTTGTACCACTGTTGCAAGCCACTGCACGGGGCATCTTTACATAATCGGCAATGGCCTGTTCAAATCCGCCCACCTTGCTCCCGCCAGTGGACACCCACTCGCTTACCACTGCATCGTTTACATATTCTTTTTCCTTGCCGGAAAAATTGGGTACAGACAAAGGAATAAAATTTGCCATCAATGTCAACCTCACTTTTCGATTTTCATCGGTTTATTTGCTCAGGTATGTTTGTTCTTCCTCGTTTTCAGCCCCTGCCACACAATGCTCAAAAAGCTGGCGGCCAGAGCCGGATATACCACCAGTTCAAACCACTGGTAAGGGGTGGGAATCAGCCAACTTGCAAATCCCACCGGCTCGTTCAGTTCCATCTTTTCGATGGTCATGGTCACCGGGTAGCCCTCCAAGGGACTGCATGGGTCCAGTCGCAGGGAGACAATCTGGGTTTGGGGCAGGGTGTACAGGTAACTGCCGTCCTCCAGCTGTTTTGCAAACACCCGCTTTTCCAAGCTGAAAGGCTCTCCCTCTTTGGTGGTGTAGTAAAGACACATCTCTCGGGGAGTCTGGTCAAATTCCACCCACATCCGCAGACTTCGCACGGTTTGCTGTGCGGGAACCCGCCAAATCATCTGGGGATCAAGGCTGGTAGTCAATAGACTTCCGTCCTCCTGCTGGCTTAAATCCACCAGTTCAAACTGCTGGGCGGTTAGGCTGAACGGGAACAGCCGCCCGGTGGCAGAAGCCACAGCGTCCACACCCCAGCCCCAGAAACCTGCCACCAGCCAGAGGGCCAGTGCCAGCAGATAGCAACCAGCCCAAATCCAGCGCTGACGCATCTGGTTCATCCATTTGCTCATCCCTGCACCTCCATCTGTACTGGAATCCAGCCTTCGCCGCTCACCTGATAGAGCATGGTTTCCCCTGCTCTTGCCTGGCTCAGTTTGTCGGCAAACAAGTCGGCATAGGCATCAATAAAGCCCTGATCCAGCGCATCCACAAAGATATAGTCACAGCCGCTTTCCTCCACCAGCTGGAAAAACTCCTCTTTGGTGTAGTCGTGGTAGTACAGTGCCGCCGGGGAGTCCCCCTCTGGCTTTTCGCCGGGCAGACCAAAGGTTCCACCGCCGCCGCCAAAGCGTCCGTCCTCCACCATCCAGCCGCTGTAATCCAGAATGTTTGGATGGAAATAACAGCTGTAGGTAAACCAGCGCAGGCCGTTATCCCCCTGACTTACAAAGAAAATCCGGCTGTCCGGCTGGATGTACTGCTGTACCGTTTTCACACGGCCTTGCATAATGTGCTGGTCGCTGTATTCCGCATCGGAAAAGCCCAGGACGCTGAACTGGGGCAGTACCATACTGCCAACCCGCACCAGCATCAGGCAGGCGAAGGCCAGAACGCCCAGATTGCCCACCAGCTTCCAGCGGCCCTGCCGTAAGATCCAGACCAAAACCGCCACCGCCGCCATGAACCAGCCAATGTAGTAGGTGGAAAGATACCGGTTGTAATCCACCAGCCCCTGGGACTGGAACGGCTTGAAGATAAAGCCATAGCTTAGGGCAATCACATAGCTGTATGCCAGATAGCCAAGGGTGGTAAGCAGCATCCAGCATCCCACCCGGATACGCTGGAAACCGTTTTTGGCAAACACCAATGCCACCACAAACACCGCCAGAATCAGGGCCACAATCACGGCACCACTGCCCACCATGGACAGGGTTTTGCCTAAAAAGCTGTCCCACATATCCGACAGGGCGGTGTAAAAAATCTCTCTGCGCTGTTCGTACTGCTCTGGCACGGAAATACCAAGGAGCATCTGGGTGCCGTACAAGGCGGCGGAAAAGGGAGACACCGAGGTTTCACCCGTGCCACCTGCGGCGGCATTTTGGGCAACCAGACGACCAATGTAGCGACTCCAGAACAGATAGCTTGCCAAGGGGGCTACCAAACAGCCCCCCGCAAAGGCCAGCCGCTTGTACCAGTCCTTTCCCCACCGCTCCTGCACATGGAACAGGAACATATCGGCCCCAATGATTCCCGCTGTCACCAGCGCAATGGGGAAGGTATTGTCCTTGATGTTGGCTTGCATGGCCAGCACCGGGAAAATCGCCCAGCGGCACTGCCGGGCGGCATCGGTGCGCATACAAAGCCAAAGCGCCAATGCCCCGCCCATCATCATACCGGCGGGAATATCGCCATACACACTCAAATAGACAGTGTTCAGGAAGATGGTTCTGGCATAGGTGGTAAAAAACCACGGAGTACACCAGCCAATCACCGCCACCGGGACAGCCAGCCGGCTTTGTGCCAGTTCCAATGCCCCCACAAGGGCGGCAATACAAGCAAAAAGCAGCATATCATAGGCAAGGTATACCTTGTGGGGCGCAAACTCCCCAAAAAATTGAACAAAATAGCTCAGCACAATCAGGCCGGGGCTTTGGGTGGCTTGCCAAGGTGTGCCACTTTCACAGATGGTGAAAAGATGGTTGCTGGTGCTGGTCATCTTGGCGGCAGTGCCCCAAAAGCTGAATGCGTCAAACTCGCTGAACATGGGCTGTCGCAGGGAAAAATACACCGCAAAAGCCGCAGACAGCATCCAAAACAGCACCGAACCACAGCTTACCAGCTTGCGCCAGTGCTTTCTTTGCCGGAAGAGAGCCACTGCCCCCACACCCCAGCAACCAAGGTAAAACAGCCATCCAGCCCCCAGCAGTATGTCATAGACACCTGCTACGGTGAACCAGATTCCGGCGGTGCTAAGTGCAACCAAGGGCGCAAGTCCGCTTGGCACCTTTGCCCAAAGGGTCAATGCGGCGCAAAGGCCAAAGACCGCCAAAAAACACAGAAGAATATCCATACATTCCTCCTTTATCCCGTAGATTTACAAGAAAAATTCAGGCACTGGGCCACCACTGCCGCCCCCAGTAAGGGCAACAAAACCAGCAAAAGCATCTGGGTTGCGCTGGGGCAGAATGCCATATACCAGCCCTGGGAGGGATTCAGTTCTATCCCTTCAAAGTGGGTGATGATACCGCCCTTGCTATCCGGGTCAATGCGAAGCTCCTGCACCAGCCGTCCCCCCAGGTCAAATTCATATACACCCGGTTCAATCTGGCGGGCATAAACCGACTGTTTACTGGAAAAATCCTGCTGTCCCGGTGTCTTCCAGTAGGCGACCACCGACAGGCTGGGGGCGGTATGCAAAGCGTACAGCCGCACCCGATTCAAATACACCGGTTCTTTGTACAAAAACTGGGGGTCGGAATCGGTGGAGACATACCAAAATCCCTCTTGTTGGCTCTCCAGCTGAATCATACCCACCGGTTCCAGCTGTTCCCAGCTTAGGGTTTCCTGCTGGTGCAATCCCTGCCCGTCGTACCAGGCAGTTTTTATGATTCGGATACAGCCAAAGCAAAACCACAGCACCAATGCGGCCAGATAGGCCCATGCAATCAAACGAAGGCTTTTCTCTTTCATTCCTCTAAGCCTCCCTCCCATACCCAGTGTACCACATCGCCCTCGTAGACCACACGCAACAGATACACCTGAGAGGTGCGTGCGTCCGGCAGGGTGTCAATCCCAAAGGCTGGGGCAATCTGCTGGGCAATATAAGCATCGCTTTCATCCACCAGAATGTGGGTGTACCGGGTATCCAGTAAGAATCGTTTCAAATCCTCGGCGGTGCAGACCGTCTGATAGGGGTAGACCTGTTGGTCCGCCATCTCAGGGGATACCAGATTCATGTGGGTGGTCATCCACCAGTCTGTTCCCTGGTTCAGTTCTTCTGCATAGCCAATTCCGCCAAATCCACGGGCAAGGGTTGCGTTCAGTTCGTACCCATAGTAATTCCACCGGGTCACATCATCCCCCTGGCTGATTAACAGCACCGTGTCCTCCGGCTGAAGCAGAGCATTCACCTGATGGGCACGCTGGGTTACGTCATCCCGCTGGGAATAAGCCACATGGGGGTAGTTCCAAAAGCCTGCGGTGGGTGCCCCCCGCCAGACAAACAGAACCACCATACCTGCCACCAGTAAAACGGTAAGTCCCTGATTCAGCCAGTGCTCCCGGCTGTGGGCCAGTAAGCCCAGCGCCATTAGGAACATACCCAGATAATAGGGACTGATGTAGCGGATGTAATCTTTCAGTTCCAGTGCTTCCGGTGTTTTGAAGTTAAACACATACAAAAACAGGTGGAACACCAGAAAAGCTACCAAACCCAGCACCGCCATGGATGCAATGGATGCCACACCATGGCGCTGTTTTTTGTCTCCGGTGAAAGCGGCGGCAGCAAACACCACCAGAATCAAGGTCAGTGCCCAGATACCCGCCCCCAAAAGGCAGATGGGTACGGTCAAGGGACTTGGCAACATAAGGGCGCTGACCTGCTGGAACTTTTCCGTGGCTGGCTCCAGCCCCAAAAGTTGCAACACGCCGGACAGCATGGCGGACACCAAATCCGTCTGGGTTTCGTCACTGCCAATGCTTCCCTTGTCCGCTCCGGTGACCATGGCCACATACCGGCTCCAGCCAAGATAAGTGCCGGCAATCAACACCAAATAGCCCACGGTAATTCCACTGCTGAGGGCAAACTTTCTGCCCCACTTGTACCGCTCCGCGGTTACAATCTGGTGTAGCCAAATAATCCCCGCCGCAATGCAAGCATAGGCCAGACCCATATCCTTGATGAGGGTCAAAAAGCAGAAACTTACCGCCAAAAGAACGGGCTGGAGCATGTGTTTTTCCGTTCCAAGATAAAGGCAAACCACACCGCCAAACACCATGCCAAGGGGCAAATCCCCCAGCAGGCTCAGGTACACGGTGGACAGCCCACCCATCTGGGGCGCAGTGAAGAAATAGCCCAGTAATCCGCCCAGTGCCACCAGCAAAACTGTTTGATACCAGCGGCGGGCGCGCACCCCAGCCATGGTTACAACCGACGCCGCAAGCAAGCTGTTGTAAGCCGCATAGGCCGCCCATTCGGTAAAACCGGGTGCTAAAAACTGGAAAAAGTAAACCAAAAGCATCATACCCGGCATTGCACCATAGGCCATCAGGTTGCCCTCTGCCGCCGGGTGCAGTACATTTTGGGTGCAGGTCAGCTTTGCCGCCGTGCCCCACAGGGTAAATTCATCGTTTTGGATAAAACGGGGCTGGGTAAAGAAAAACAGCACCAAAAAGGCAAAACTAATGCCAAAAAACAGCACCATCGCCGGTTGTTTTAACTGCTCCCAGATGGACTGCTGGTGGCTTACCGCTGTGTAAACCACAAAGGCGGTGAGCAATGCATACAGCAGTACACCGCCCACAAAAAGCTGTCCCATCATGCCGAACAGCCAAAGCCAGACCACCACCGCCGAGATAGTGGGCAACAGCATCTGACTTGCAGGTAACTTACAGCGTACCCCGGCGGCCGTGGCACTCAGGCCCACCACCGCAACCGCCAGCACCCCTGCCAGCAATGTAATCATGGAGTATTCCTCCTTACGTTGCAAAAATTCAAACGATTTTTCCTCCTTACGGAATCAAAAACACCGGGCCAATCCAGTAATGCTGGAACAGCAGCACACCGGACACCACCGCAAAAGCCCCGCTAAGCACCAGCATGCTGTGCAAGGGCTTTGTGCGCCACTTGTCCAGTTTTGGCTCCAGCAGATGGCTTAAAAGGGCGGTGAGCAGTACCGTCAACATCAGGAAGGCAGGCAGGAAATATCTGGCCTGTAAGCCAATGACACGCACCATGCCCACCGGTGTCCAGGTCAGGTACAATCCTCCCATGGCCGCCGCAATATAGCCCAGGCTCAGCACCCAAAGACCAATGGCCGGGGCGGTGCGCAAGCTGCTTTTTTCGTGCACCGAAAGGGCCGCCGCCAAAAGCAACATCCAAGGGCTGACCATGTTGATGAATCCAATGGGCAGGTCCAGCGCACCAAACACGCCCATCTGTCCAATGAAAAAGTCATTTTCATACAAAGTTCCCAGCAGTACTGCCACAAAACGCAGGGGATTTTTCACCACAAACAACAGCTGTGCCATGGGGCCAGCATTTTCCTGCCGCATGGAGTCCGCCGGGGGATAATTCATCCGGAATGCCCCCGCATACCAGCTGAGCAGCCAGCCCGCCACAAGGGCAAGTCCCACCGCCGCAACTGCCAGCTGCCACTTTTTCCACCGGGTTTTCCAAACCTTTTGGGGCAGTACCAGGGGAAGCATCACCCAAAGCAGGTTGATATAGGGCTTTGCCAGATTCATCATCACAAAGGCAAACAGGAACAAGGCTAAATCCTTGGTTCGGATTTCCTCCTTGCAATAGTAACTTGCCACCAGGTAGGAAAAGCCCAGCAAGGTTCCGTCATAGCTCACCGAAGCCGCCATGTACAGGCTGATGGGCATCAGCATCATGGCAAGGAAAGCGGGTTTGTAGCGGGCGCAGTTTTTCAGCGCAAGCCAGCACAGCACACTGTACGCCGCCAGGTTCACCAGCCGCCCTGCATACAAACAGCCAAGCGCACCAAAGCCCACCATCCGTGCCAGCGCCATGCCCAGAGCCTGGGGAAGCATGGAAATCACCATGAAAAAATACGGCTCCTGCACGGTGATTTCCGCCTGTTCCGGGCTGAAATAGTGGGCAAATCCGTCCTGAATCCCCTCCACCGGGCCGTATTCTTCCTGTTGTTTCAGGGCATATCCTGCACTGGTGTAGGCTTTGGGGTTGCCGTCCTCGTCCTCTGTCATTCCTTGGCTGGTGTGGGAGTTGACCCATGCACCAGGAAAGCTCTCCACCAGTTTTGCCACGTCTTCCGGATAGGTTCGGTTGTAGTCAAAATTCAGCCAGCCCATGCTCACCGAATAACTGCGCAGATAATGCTGGGTTTCGTCCGGTGCTTGCAGAGGAGGATTGGCAAAACAGAACACCGCCCCGCACAAAAAGATACACACGGCGGATTTTCCATCACTCCACCCGCCCTTACCAAAGAGAGCACGAACTGCCAGCCAAACCCCGCTGACAAACGCCACCGCTCCTCCGGTCAACAGCCAGGCATTCATCCGCCCATCCAGATAGTAAAACACCCGCCAGTAATACACGACCACAATCGCCAGCAGGCACAAGACAGCCCAACCAGCCAGCCAAAACCAGCGGGAAGGGGCTTTACTACCTTGATTTTCTTTCATACACATCCCTCATTTTCCATTGTGCAAACGACCCTGCCGCCCACACAACCTTGCTTTTGAAACATCCCTTTTAATACGGCATAAGCCGGACAGACTTTACAAAAGTCCGCCCGGCAAGGGTTGAAAAGCCCCTGAAAGCCAGCCGCTCTCTGAAGCTTACAGATTATACAAGTCGGGTTTGTACCGATCCAGATTTTGTTTCAAAAACTCCACGGTTTCCGCCAGACCCTGCTCAAAGGTGTACTGGGGCTTCCAGTCGGTCATGGAGCGAATCTTGGTGGCATCGCCCAGCAGACGCTCCACCTCGCTCTTTTCGGGGCGCAGACGCTGTTCATCGCAGATAATGCGAGCCTCAGGGTTAATCTGGCGAATCAGCTCCTGTGCCAAATCCCCAATGGAGTGCTCCTCTCCGGTGGCGATGTTCACTTCCTGACCAATGGCGGCCTCACAGCCAGCCAGCGCCATAAAGCCAGCGGCAGTGTCCTTAACATAGTTAAAGTCACGGGTGGGGGTCAGGCTGCCCAGCTTAATCTCGGTTGCGCCGGTGAGCAGCTGGGTGATGATGGTGGGAATAACCGCACGAGCACTCTGGCGAGGGCCATAGGTGTTAAAGGGGCGCACGATGGTAACCGGCAAATCAAAGCTGCGATAAAAGCTTTCTGCCAGTCGGTCTGCGCCAATTTTGGTTGCAGAGTAGGGACTCTGCCCCTGATAGGGATGCTTTTCATCAATGGGCACATACTGGGCAGTGCCGTATACCTCGCTGGTGCTGGTAACCAAAAGACGCTTGGTTCCCACCTGACGGGCAGCATTCAGCACGTTCAAAGTACCTTTAATGTTGGTATCCACATAGCTGTCCGGGCTGTGGTAGCTGAAAGGAATCGCAATCAGCGCTGCCAGGTGATACACAATGTCCTGGCCTTCCATGGCATGACGCACTCCGTTGGGGTCACGGATGTCCCCCATGAAGACCTCGATTTCATTTTTGATTTCACGGGGCAGGGTGTCCAGCCATCCCCAGGTTCCAAAAGAATTGTAGTAGCAAAAAGCCTTAACCCGCTCACCCTTGCGTACCAGTTCTTCGGTCAAGTGGCTGCCAATAAAGCCGTCGGCACCTGTTACCATTACTGTATTAGCCATGTAATATCTCCTTACATTTGCGGGCTGTATCCTGTACCGCCCCAATCGTTTTTACTCAATGGCGGTAAGCTGTCCGCTCCGCCCACTGCTTTCCTGTTTCTGAAAACAGCAATCCAGTGTTAATTATAGTATAAGCTTGTACCAATTTCAACAAAAAACCATAAGAGCGTCTGTTTTTAGCTTGTCTTTTGGATTTTCCCCGCCTTGTAGTTATCCCCTTTAATCTCCTCTCACCCCTAAAATCGCCGCATTGTGGGTAAAATCGTTTATACCACTTGTTACAGCGACTTTTGACAGGTATAATTAAAAGTTAGTGCACGAGGTTTGCACATTGCATTCAAATACATTGAAACAGTTGGACAGCGGATGATTTCCCCTGTCCATTGGTGGCAAACAGGTTCTCCTGTCTTGCGCCGGGAATTTCAAATAAGAAGGATAGGTGCTGTTATTTGAGTTTTCAAAACCTTTCGTATTTTCTTTTTCTGCCGCTGATGGCGGTGGGCTACCTGCGTGTGGTGCCAAAACGGGCACAGACCGCTTTTTTGCTGGCGGGCAACCTTTTCTTTTACTGGCTGAACCGCCCCAGCAGTGAATCCTTTTCGCTTGCATGGCAACTGCTCCCCCTTGTGCTTTTGTGCCTGTGCTGTGTCTTTGTCTGGCGGATGGGCCTTGCCATTCATGCCGCCCACAGCCGCAAACAAAAAAGCCGCCTGCTGGCGGTGGCCATCGGGCTTCTTTTGGCGGTGCTTGCAGTGTTCAAATACTATAATCTGGCAAGCGCCTGGCTTCCCTTTGCGCCCCAGCTTGTGCAAAAGCTGCCCTTCCCCCTTGGCATCAGCTTTTACACCTTTGCCGCTCTCTCCTATTTGTTGGATGTTTATCGGCAGGATATGCCCCCGGAGCGGAGTTTGCTTCACCTGTCTGCCGGCTTGACCCTGTTTGCAAGTATCACCGCCGGGCCCATCTGCCGGGCAAGACAGCTTCTGCCCCAGTTGCACCAGCCCCATTCCTTTGACACCCAGCGCACGGTACACGCCTTGCAGCTGTTCTGTCTGGGACTGTTCAAAAAGGTAGCTGTGGCGGATTTACTCTTTATGTATGTGACCCCCATCTATCAAAACAGTGCCCAGCATGGTGGCCTCAGCCTGTTGGTTGCCACCGCAGCATACACCCTGTACCTTTATTTTGATTTTGTGGGCTACTCCCAGATGGCCCGGGCCAGTGCCCTGTTGATGGGACTGGAAATTCCGGAAAACTTCAAAACTCCGTTCTTTTCCACCAACTTTTCTGGTTTTTGGAGTCGCTGGCACATCAGCTTGTCCAGCTGGCTTCAGGACTATCTCTTTACCCCCCTTGTCTGGGCGGATGCATCCAAACTTCCGTTAATTGGGCGAAAAATCACCCGCTTTTCTCCGATTTTCTGCGTCTTTGTGGTGTTCTTTGTCTCTGGCTTTTGGCACGGCAATACTTTGCCCTTTGTGATTTGGGGTCTGTTGCAGGCTTTCTATCGGGTGGGGGAAGAACTGCTCCACCAGCGCCTTGGCAAACCCAAAAAGAAAGCGCCCGCTCCCCAGCAGTGGGCCAAGCGGGCCGGGGTATTTGCACTTTGGAGCTTCAGCATGGTTTTCTTTGCGGTGGGAAGTGGCGTAACCTCCACCACCCGCCTGTCCGAATGCTTTACCATCCTGGGCGGCCTGTTCCAAGGCCTGTCCCCTGTGCGGTTTATGCAGGAAAGCATCCAGGCTGTTTACACCGGATTCTATGCAAATGCCCTCATGGCGGGTGGCTGGCTGGCACTGCTTACCTTTAGCCTTGGCCTTGCCTTCTGGCTGGACTGGCAGCGGAACTTCCATTTTAAAAACAAGAGTGAAGAACTGGTACTGCGCAGCCAAAAACCGCTGGTGCGCTGGCTGCTCTACTACGCTTTGGTGCTTGCCTGCTTTGCGGGCCTTGTGGCACAAAGCGGCGGTTTTGGCGGCGGCAGTTTTGCCTATGGCGGCTTTTAACCTTGGGGCCAGAAAGGAACAACCATGAAACATATTTTTACCCGGCTGGCACTGCTGGCCCTGCCCCTTGTGGCCTATCTTTGTTTTTTTGTAGCCTTTGAGCCAAACAATTACTTTGGCCTGCGTGCAAACACCAACAGCAAAGCCCCCATCAGCCGCCTGCAAAGCTTCCGGCGAGAGCCGGGGGAATCGGTGATCATCGGGGACTCCCGTTTTGCCCATTTTGATGCCCAGCAGGTGGCGCAGGTCAGCGGTCGAGACTGGCAGAACCTGGCCTTTGGTGGTGCGTCTCTGCGGGAATCCTTGGATTTGCTGGAATGGGTACTGAACAGCGACACCCCTCCAAAGGAAGTACTGTTTGGCCTGTCCTTTTACACCATCAACGCTTCTTATGATACCGACCGGATGAGCAATCTGGAATTGACCCTGTCCAACCCCTTTGCCTATGTGATGAACCTGGAATACAACATCAACACCCTGACCCACTTCCAGCAGGTCATCACCGGGCAAACCGACAGCCCGGAAACCGGCGACTGGGTCTGGCCGGAAGATTACACCGGCGCAGACGGCACCGTCTATCCGGTTCACACCCTGCTGGCGGAGTATCCCCAGGCCCTTGTGTCCCGTTGCCGCAACTGGAGCATACAACAGGACCTGCTGAACCGCCTGTACCAACTGGCAGAGCAGTGCCAACAGCAGGGGGTATCCCTCACCGTGGTGCTTGCTCCCATGTCGGACAACATCCGCACCGAAATTTGTCAGGTGTACGGAACTCCCAGCATCCAGCAGCAGATGGAAAACACGGTTCTGCCCCAGCTGAACCAGCAGGCGGATGTCCTTGGTTTTGCGGTGCTGGACTACGAGTGGGAAAACCCGCCCCAGCTTGACCAGGACACCCAATTTTTTGACGGGTTCCATCTGGATGAACGCTATGGTCTGCCGGTCTGGGTGGAACAGCTGTTTCAGGATTTGAACCAGCACTGGATGGCACAATAAAGGAGGAACTCCTGTATGAGTCTTGACTTTTTAATTTTATACGAACACCCGGTACGGGAATACGAAAGCGACCTGCTGTTAAAGCTGGAGCTGGAACGGCGGGGCTACTCGGTGGAGATTCGCCAGTTGCTGGACCCAAAGCGGCTGCGCTATTTCACCTATCGCAAGCCACGGGTGCTTGTGTCCAGCTGTATGTATGACAACGAGGCCATCAACAGCCATGTGTACAACAACGTGGGTAAGCTGAACCGCATTGTCAACCTGCACTGGGAGCAGATGCTCAGCGATACCCAGGAAGAGGGCGAATGGTTCAACATGAGCCAGAACGCCAAAAAATGTGTGCAGACTTGCTGGGGAAGCCGCACCGCCAACCGACTGATTGCCCATGGCATGGAAGAAAAAAACTGTCCGGTAACGGGTGCCGTGATGATGGACTTTCTCCGTCCGGAATTTTCCGGCTATTACGCCAGCAAAGAGGAACTTTGCAAAGAATTTGGCCTTGATAGCAGCAAGCACCTGCATCTGTATATCTCCAGCTTTGGCTATGCCAGCATGAGCCCTCAGGAAGTGGATGAGCTGAGCCGGATGGCAGGCACGGATTTTTCCGGATTTGCCAACACAAACCAGATTAGTATGCGCAAAACGCTGGAGTGGTTTGATGCCTACCTGACCCAGCACCCGGAGGTGGAACTGGTCTACCGCCGACACCCCAGCGAATGGAACAGCCCGGAACTTGCCAAGCTGAGTGAAAAGCACCCCAATTTCCATGTGATTTTCGCAAAAGGAGTCAAGGACTGGATTTGTGCGGCGGACTCCATCTCCATCTGGATGAGCACCGCCATTGCCGAGGTGTATATGGCAAACAAAAGCTGTCACATCCTGCGTCCCGTTCCCATCGAGCATGAATACGACCCGGTGATTTATGCGGATGCCAAGGTCATTGACAACTATGAAGCCTTTGCCCAGGCCATGGAAGAGCCAAACCCGCCCTTCCCCATTGAAAAAGAGGTCATCGAGGGCTATTTTGACCCAAGCCAGCGTCCCGCTTACCTGCGGATGGCGGATTTGCTGGAACAGGTACACCGGGAACCACCCCGGGATTTGCCCATGGGAGAGAGCTTTACCCCCCATTTCAACCTGCTGAAATACCTGGCACTTTGGGGTGTTCACTTTTTGTTCGCACTCCGGCTTGAGCCCAAAAAGGTGTTCTTCTTTCATAAGGGACTGGCAGACTTTGCCCAGCGCATCTATGGGTATGTGGCAAAGGCCCATCTGACACCTAGCCAGATTGCCCAGATGGAGGAAAAAATCCGCCCGTTTGTGCAGAAAGGGGAATAACCCATGAATCAGTTGCAACGCAATCTGGTCTTTAATACGGTGGGAAGCCTGCTGTTTTATCTCTGCCAGGCCTCCATCACCCTGCTGGTTGCGGCTCTGTCCGGCCCGGTGGAAAGCGGCCTGCTTGCCACGGCCATGACCATTTCCAACGTTTGCCTTTCGGTTGCCAGCTACGGCATGCGCACCTTTCAGGTTTCCGACCTGGAGCACAAATACACCGACAACACCTACCGGAAAAGCCGCCAGCTTACCCTCTTGATTGCCATGGTGATTTGTGTGGCCTTTGCCGCCATCAACAACTACTCCCAAAGCCAGCGATGGGTCATCCTGTGGTACACCCTATTTCGCCTTGTGGAGAGTTGGTCGGATGTGTGGCACGGCTTTTTACAGCGTAAGGAGCGGATGGACCTTGTGGGCATCAGCTTTGCCGTGCGTGGGCTTCTCACGGTGGGTACAGTCACCGCAGGACTGCTGCTGAGCCACAATCTGGTTTCCACCTTAATGGTGCTGGCCCTGCTGAATCTGGCCTATGTGGCACTGGTGGACCGGCCTTTGTCCGCCCGCCATGCGGATTTGTCCAAGCGGGAGGGCGGCAGTGTGCCCCAGCTTTTGCTGGAATGTATGCCTCTTGCAGTATATGCGGCGCTGAACACCAGCATCCCCTCCGTCCCCCGCTATTTTTGTGAGCGGATTCTGGGCACGCAAGCCATGGGATATTTCAACAATATCTTCCTGCCTGTCATGATTTTACAGGTGGCAATGGTCTATCTCTTTGTTCCCTTTATCACCACCTTTGCCCGGCTTTGGATGACCCGGGATAAACCGGGCTTTGTCAAAGGAATCAAGCGTCTATCCGTTGCTCTCGTGGCAGTGTGGGCCTGTGGGGCGGTGGGTGTTATGCTACTGGGCCGATGGGGACTCTCCTTTCTGTACCCCGCCACACCGGAACTGCTGGAATACACACCCCTGTTGCAACCGCTGGTGCTTGCAACGGTGCTGACCATCCTTGCCACCGTGCTGTGTCACCTGCTCACCATCGCCCGTGCCATGGGCGCTTTGATTGTGGCCAATGTCATCGGCCTTGCCGGGGCTTTCGCCGCCAGCATCCCCCTGATTTCGGGCTTTGGGCTGTACGGCACCGCCTACGCCACCATTGCGGGCATCGGCGTCCAGTGTATAGCACTCTGCTTCTTTTTGTATCGAGCCTGCAAGCTTCAATTTTCTGCATAAAAAAATCCCGGCGCATCTTGCGTCGGGACTTTTTTATTATTCGGAAAAACTCTGCCGCTCTTGTGCCAGAGAATAAATGTGGGGCGCAGCCAGCAGCACAGGCCAGATAAGCATCCACCAGGACAAAGTCGGATGGAGCCATCCCGCCAACAGAATAGTACCACCGGCAAGCATCACACATCCCGCAGCAAAGCGATGCACCTGATACCAGTGCCGCTCACCCATCTGGGTATATTCATCCCGGATGCCAAGTTTAGAGCCTGGTTCCAGTGCGGGCAGATAACTGCCCATGGCAATCAGCAACAGCCCTACCAAGCCATATACCACGGTCACCGGCTGTAGGTTACCCAGCACCTGATAGGAATAAATACTGCTGTACATCAGCATACTAACCACCGGAATAAACCAGCTTAGGCCCTCCCGCAGAAAGCCCAGCATACAGCTACCCCAAACGGTTTTGTGCAAGCTTGTGTGCAAAATCCAGTAGAGCACCGCAAGCACCAGCGGGCCGCCCAGCACCACCTGCCAGCGAGCCAGGGTGTTTGTGACCTGCCCGGTAAACAGGTCCCACTGTACCGGCACCTGAATCGGCATCTGGGAATACAGAATCATCCCTGCACCAATGGGCAGCAGACAGCTTACAAGCCCTGCCCAAAAGGATGTGGTTTCTCGTTTTTTCATAGGTCACACTCCCTTTTTTGTAAAGATTGATCCATCGGATTGGTACGGTGGATTTCTATTTTTATCTTACTCCCGGCTTTTTTCCTTTGCAAGGCCAGAAATATTGCTTTTTCTCCCATTTTGCCCAGCTTTTTGCACAGTTTTGGAAGTTTGGCAGGCAAAATGTTAAATTTCCGAGGTTTCCCATCATTTGGTTTGTAATCTCTTTGTTATCGTGCTATAATATCACCCGTACCGAAGGTTGTACTTCTACAAAGGAGGGAAAAATTCATGAAATATTGTAAAAAATGCACCATGCCCGATACCCGTCCTGGCATCACCTTTGACGAACAAGGTGTATGCAGCGCTTGCCGTCATTACGAGCATCGCAGCCAGGTGGACTGGCAGGCACGTTGGAAGGAATTTGAAGCCCTGTGCGACAAATACCGTGGTTGCAACGGCCCCGGCGGATATGACTGCGCTGTGGCGGTGTCCGGTGGTAAGGACAGCCACTTCCAGGTATATATCTTAAAAGAAGTCATGAAGATGAACCCCATCCTGTTCAGCGTGGAGGACAACTTCCCCATGACCGAAGCAGGCAAACACAACCTGAAGAACATCAGCGAGGAATTCGGTTGCACCATCATCAGCTGCAAGCCCAACATCAAGGCTCAGAAAACTCTGATGCGTGCTTTCTTTGAAAAACACGGCAAGCCCACCTGGTACGTGGACCGCCTGATTTACACCTTCCCCCTGCACATGGCATTGAAGTTTAACACTCCTCTGCTATGCTATGGCGAAAACGTAAGCTTTGAGTACGGCGGAAATGCCGACGAAGAAACCTACTCTGCCCGTGGACAGATTGAAAACGGCGTAGCTGTGGGCTTCCCCGAAGAAGAACTGCTCAGCTATGGTGTATCCGCCAACGACCTGGCCCTGACCAAAGCTCCCTCCAGCGAGGAGCTGGCAAAGCTGGATCCGTTCTACATGAGCTACTTCCTGCCCTGGAACAGCTTCAAAAACTACCAGCTGGCAAAGAGCCGTGGCTTCCATGATCTGACCCATGAATGGGATCGCACCCACCATGTGGAGAACTTTGACCAGATTGACAGCCGTGCCTACCTGGTACACTCCTGGCTGAAATACCCCAAATTTGGCCATGCCGCCGCCACCGACTACACCGCTCGTTACATCCGCTATGGCCTGCTGACCCGTGAAGAGGCCATCCCCATGATTAAAGAGCATGACGGCGCACTGGACCCCCTGTGTGTACGGGATTTCTGCGAGTTCTGCGGTTATTCCGAAAGCGAGTTCTGGTCCATTTTGGACAAGTTCTACAACACCGACCTGTTTGAAAAGGATGCCTTTGGACGCTGGGTACTGAAACATCCCATCTGGGAGAAATAACGCCTCTCCTTAAGGCGGATAAACGCAATATCGTAACAAAAAAGGACAGTTTGCAGGGCAGGCTGTCCTTTTTCTTTAGATAAATTTTATTTTTTCTAGAAAAGGCCCTTGACAAATGGCTTCAAACCAGTTATGATTATCACAATATTCAACAAAAGCGATGAAGAGAAGAGTACGCTTTCGGCATCGACCCTTACAAGAGAGCCTGGATGGTGGAAACAGGCAGGGAACAGGAAGCAGAACATGGTCTTGGAGCTGCGTGCATGACTGGCAGGAGCCATAATGCACGACGGGTACGCCCGTTATCGCGTCAGGCTGTAATCCGTGTGGCATCATTGACCTGCCCCGGCCGCAGCCCTAAGGCTCTGGTTGTGAAATCAGGGCGAACCAAGGTGGTACCACGAAGTCTTTTTAGGCTCTCGTCCTTGTTGTGTTACAAGGACGAGAGCCTTTTTCTATTATCCTGCCCCATGTTTCAAGGTTACAAAAAGGAGCTGTGTATCTGCGTTATGTTCGAGATTAAAAACCTCACCAAAACATTCTTTACCCGCAACGGTGCCGTGGTGGCACTGAATGATGTTTCTACTGCCATCCATACTGGCGATATTTTCGGCATTATGGGCATGAGTGGTGCAGGCAAAAGCACCCTGCTGCGCTGTCTGTGTCTGCTGGAAGAACCCACCAAGGGACAGATTCTGCTGGATGGCAAGGATTTGGCCCACCTGAGCGGACGAGAGCTTCTGGCCGCCCGTCGCCAGATGGGTGTGGTATTTCAGGGATACAACCTGCTGATGCAGAAAACCGTGGCACAAAACATTGCCTTCCCCCTTTTGCTGGAACAGCGTCCCGGCCCGGAAGTAACTGAACGGGTGAACGAACTGCTCTCCCTTGTGGGACTGGGCGACCGGGCCGATTCCTATCCAAGCCAGCTTTCTGGCGGACAGAAACAGCGAGTGGCTCTGGCCCGTGCCCTTGCCACCAACCCTAAAATTCTGCTATGCGATGAGCCCACCAGCGCCTTGGACCCCTTGACCACCAAGAGCGTCCTGGAACTGCTCCAGGACATTAACCGGAAACTGGGCGTCACCATCATCATTATCACCCACGAAATCGGAGTTGTCCGCTCCATCTGCAACCGGATGGTGGTAATCGACAACGGACGGTTTGTGGAACAGGGCGACACCAAAACCATCTTTGAGCATCCCCAAAGCGATACCGCCCGCCTTTTGCTGGGTAGAGAGGAGTAATAACCCATGCTGGACTTTTTATCAAACTATGGTTCCTTGTTGCTGGAAGGAACTGGCGAAACCTTGTACATGACCTTTGTTCCCACCCTTGTTTCCTACCTGATTGGGCTTCCCATGGGTGTTTTACTTACCACCACGAAACCTGGCGGTATTATGGCTGCTCCCCGGTTTCACACCGTGTTCGGCTGGTTTGTGAACCTGTTCCGAAGCATCCCCTTTATGATTTTAATCTTCTTTGTTCTTCCCGTAACCCGTTTTCTGGTGGGCACTTCCATTGGTGCCACCGCCGCAAACGTACCTTTGTCCATCGCCGCCGCTCCGTTTGTGGCACGACTGGTGGAGCAAAGTCTGGAAGAGATTGACCAGGGTGTTATCGAGGCATCCCGCTGTATGGGTGCCACCAACTGGCAGATTATCACCCGTGTTCTTTTGGTGGAAAGTGTCCCCAGCTTGTTGCGTGGCCTTTCCATTACCATCATCACCATCTTTGGCTATACCGCTGTAACCGGCGCAGTGGGCGCAGGCGGCCTGGGCAACATCGCCTTCCGCTTTGGCTATCAGCGGTATCAGACCGATGTAATGTATGCCACCGTGGCCTTGGTTGTGGCTTTGGTGTGCATCATCCAAGCGGTTTGCAGTTTCCTTGCACGCAAGTCTGACAAACGCAACCGCTGATTCTATTTTGGCATCCCAGTCGAGCTTTCTTGGCGAAATACGCGCGGTTTGCCCAAAAGCGCCTGACTGCTTTGCATGATTTTCCCTTGGTTTTTATTTTATACGATTGAGAGGAATCTAACATGAAAAAGTTTTTATCCCTTTTGGCTGCTGGCTGCCTGGCACTGAGCCTTGTAGCCTGCGGCGGTGGTAGCAAAGGCTATCAAATCGGCATTCCTGGCGACGCCACCAACGGCGCTCGCGCCCTTCTCCTGCTGGAAGCACAGGGCATCATCACCCTGAAAGAAGGCGCTGGCCTGAAAGCCACCGAGCGTGATATTCAGGACAATCCCTTTAACGTGAGCATCGTTGCCATGGAGGCCGCCGCTCTGCCCAGCGGTTTGCCGGATCTGGATTTTGCTGTCATCAACGGCAACTATGCTTCCGGTGCAGGCATTGTGGACAGCGTTCTGGTCAGCGAGGACCCGGAAAGTGTTGCCGCACAAACCTATGGTAACATCCTTGCTGTGAAGGAAGGCCGTGAAAACGACCCCGCCATCCAGGTTCTGGCTTCCGTACTGATGAGCCAGGAAGTACAGGATTACATCAAGGAAAACTACAACGGCGTGGTAATGCCCATGGGTGCCAAGGAGATTGATGCTCCTGCCCTGTCCGAGTCTGTTACCTTGAAGGTGGGCGCAAGCCCCAGCCCCCATGCAGAGATTCTGGAGTTCGCCACTCCCCTGCTGGCTGAAAAAGGCGTTATCTTGGAAATCCAGGAATTCGATGACTATGTAATGCCCAACACCGCTGTGGAAGACGGTAGCCTGGATGCAAACTACTTCCAGCATCAGCCCTATCTGGACGATTTCAATGCCGAGCAGGGCACCCACATTGTTAGCGTTGTGATCCCGCACTACGAGCCCATGGGTATCTATGGCGGCAAAACCAAGGATTTGAGCGTATTCAAAAAATAATCCTGTTCCCGGAAAGAATTTTCTCTTTCCGGGATTTTTATCCCCTTGACTTTGCCGCTTTCGCGTGCTATACTGACCATGTTCATATTTTTTCATTTTTCTTTTTGTTTTTTGTGTTGGGGAGTTTCTGCTGCCAAGTAGAAGTCCCGCCTGCGTTCATGTTGCATCCTTAGGCCAATGGAGATGCGACCTGGGCGCTTTTTTTATTGTAATAAAGAAAGGACGATGTTCATGTTTCGACCCATGCGCCGCCACAAACAATTACTGCTAGAAGAGGAGTGCCGTGCCATTCTGGAAAATGCCACCTCCGGTGTTTTAGCTGTTCTGGGGGACGAAGATTACCCCTATGCGGTTCCCCTGAGCTTTGTGCTGGATGGAAATAAGCTATATTTTCATGGTGCGAAGTCCGGCCACAAAATGGATGCCCTGCTCAAGCACCCCAAGGCTTCTTTCTGTGTCATCAGCCAGGACAATATTGTTCCCGAAGAGTATACCACCTACTTCCGCAGTGTGATTGCCTTTGGCAAGGTTCGGGTGATGGAGGACACACAGGAAAAACACGACGCTGTTCTGCTTCTTGCCCAAAAATATGCCCCCGATACCTCCGCCGACCACAAGGAACAAGCCATCCAGCGGGAGACGGCTCCCCTTTGTATGCTGGAAATGACCATTGAACATATGACCGGCAAGCAAGCCATTGGGCTTGTAAAATAACCCGCCGGGTATATTCAAAATCAAAAACTAAATCAACAACTGCCCGCCGGGGCATATTACGATGTGTAGAAGGCCTGTGTTACACCGCACAGGCCTTCTATTTTTTATAAAAAAACGGCTCTCCCTTTTACGGAAAAGCCGTTGCATGTATCTTATCCAGTTCTTATACAGAAAGGAAGTTTTTTTATGTCTTTGCTTATCGTTACCGCCCTCAGTACCAGTTTTCTGGACAGCCTT
Organism: Candidatus Allofournierella pullistercoris; assembly: GCA_018883715.1. Lineage (GTDB taxonomy): Bacteria > Bacillota > Clostridia > Oscillospirales > Ruminococcaceae > Allofournierella > Allofournierella pullistercoris. The sequence continues at coordinate 26,803 of JAHLFP010000046.1, forward strand.
AACCCCTCCGCCATTGCCCAGCAGATGCTACTTCAAGCCATGCTGCCCAAAAAGCGGAACATCTGGTATTTCATTGCAGGCATCGGCCTTGCCAACTTCGCCCTCGGTCTTTGCATTTATTACGGCCTTGCCAGCACCCTGCACCGATTGCAAACCTGGTTTTTCGCTATCTGTCGCCTGCCCCTTTCCCTGCTGGCTATCCTGGCAGGATTGGTTCTGCTGGGGGTAGGAATGGTTCAGCTCATCAAAACAAGAGCCGGCTCTTTGGATGCAGATACGCCCAAACAGCCCGTAAGCCTATCTCCCTTGTCCCTCTTCACCATGGGTGCGGTTTTCTGCGGGGTGGAGCTGACCAGTGCCCTGCCTTACTTTGGTTTTCTGGCACTTCTTGCCCAGCATCAGCCGCCCCAGATTGCTGCCCTTGCCTTGATTTTGCTGTACAACTTCATCTATCTTTTGCCGCTGATGCTGGTGTACTGGGGCTATCAGGCGCTGTCCGGCAGTGCGCTTTTGCAAAAGCTGGAACAGATTATGGGCCGCATCGCCGCCTATCTGGTTCCGGTTTTACTGCTCCTGCTGGGCGGGTGGCTCTGCTGGTACAGTCTCTCCTTGGGTCAATGGACGGTAGTCTGAACCTCCGGCTGAACTGTATCCTGCTTGGGCAGCCACTTACCCACAAAATAATACAGTACAAAGCAGATGCTTGTAATGCTCCAGCTAATGGGATAGCTTAAAAGCAGGGTATTCATATGGTTGGAAAGAGGCATGATCAAAAACACCCACAAAACACGCAGGCCGCAGATGCCGCACCCGGTAATAATCATGGGAATCAGCGCCTGTCCGCATCCACGAATGGCACCGGACATTACCTCCACACATACATAAGTGATGTAATAGGGCATCATCCGATTGCACATATTTTGCGCCAGTTCCAGCACCACCGGATCACTGCCGAACATACTCAGCAATGGCCGGGCCAGTGCCAACATGGAAACGCTGAGTAGAATGGTGGTCACCGAGCTTAGCAACAGACAGGAACGCACACTTTGCCGCACCCGACTGTAAAGCCCTGCACCAAAATTTTGCCCTGCAAAGGTGGTAATAGCCACCCCGTATGCGCCAATGACCATCCAGTAAAAACCGTCCACCTTGGTGAAACTGGTGAGGGCCGCCACGGTATCCGTACCAAAGGAGTTCACGCACCCTTGCAGTACCACATTGGAAATGGAATACATATTGGACTGGATGCCCGCCGGAAGTCCCACCACAAGCACTGGCCAAAGACAGCGCAAATCCAGACGAATTTTTCTCCAGTCCAGATGGGCTGGGCCAGAATTCCGGCAGAGAGACGCATAAACAAGAATTGCACTCACCCACTGGGATAAGACGGTGGCAATTCCTGCCCCAGCAACTCCCATATGAAAAACAACCACAAAAAGCAAATCCAGAACAACGTTCACACCACAGGCCACCATCAAAAAATACAAGGGGCGTTTGGTGTCCCCCATGGCACGCAGAATACCCGTTCCCACATTGTACAAAAAGGAGGGTATCATACCAAGGCAGTACATATGCAACACCGTAACCGCATGCTCCATAATGTCCGCAGGTGTTCCCATGACTGCCAGGGCAGGCCGTGTCAGCCCAAGGCCCACAAAAGTGAACAGTAAGCCACCCACAAAAGACATGGCCACCGAGGCATGCACGGTACGACTGAGCTTTTCGTTATCACCAGAGCCTATGCTTTGGGCCACCACAACCGTTGTTCCGACTGCCATTCCCACAAACAGGTTGACGATAATGCTAAGCAGGTTGCTTGTACCACCACCTACGGCGGCAAGGGCTTCCTTGCCCACAAACTGCCCCACCACCACGGCATCCACCGTGTTGTAAAGCTGTTGAAAAAACGTACCAAAAAGAATTGGGAAAAAATAGGTCAGCAACTGCTTCCAGATTACCCCTTGGGTAATGGGATTATAGGGCGTTGCCGTTTGTTGCTTTGTCATGAAACATCCTCGCTTTTTATTCTAGTAAACAATTAAAATCAACCCCAGTATAGCACGTTGCACTCTGGTTGTCCATATGAAAATTCGTGCTTTTTCTCAAAAACCTTTGGTTCTGATTTGACACCCCCATTTGTGGCAATTATAATGAATAAAACAGCGGTTTTTTCTGACTTTTCCAAAGAAGAATCCGCCCGGCGGACAAGGGCGCAGCAAGCTTTGTTCCGCTGTGTGAAAGTGTGAAAGTGAGGAACCAAGGTATGAGTGAACGACTGCTACAAGAACCTCCCATCCCGGTGGTACTGCTGGGGCTGGATTTGGGTCAATATGATATGGAACGCAGCATGGACGAGCTGGCGGCGCTGTGCGAAGCAAACGGCATGAAGATGGTGGCACAGGTGGTGCAAAAACGCTCCGCACCAGAAGCCGGCACTATGCTGGGGGAAGGCAAGCTGGAGGAAGCCCGGCAGATTTGCGAAAGCCTGGAAGCGGAAGTGGCCATCTATGACGGGGAATTGACCGGAAGCCAGATTCGCAACCTGTCCGACTGCCTGCAAGTTGAGGTCATGGACCGGACCATGCTGATTCTGGAAATCTTCCGTCGCCGTGCTGTAACCGGAGAGGGCAAGGTGCAAACCGAACTTGCCACCCTGCGCTATCGTCTGCCCCGGTTGCAGGGTTTGGGCGAAAGCCTGTCCCGGCAGGGTGGTGGCGGCGGCGGTGGCGGCGGTGCCCGTCGTGGTGCCGGTGAAACCAAACTGGAATACGACCGCCGACACATCCATCGCCGCATCGAAGCACTGGAACAAAAACTGGTGGAGCTGGAAAAACGGCGCAACGAAAACCGCCGGGCAAGACAGAAAGCTGGCACCCCGGTCATCAGCCTGGTGGGCTACACCAACGTGGGTAAATCCAGCCTTTTGAACACCCTTTGCGGCGCCGAGGTACTGGAAGCCAATATGCTGTTTGCCACCTTGGACCCCACCGCTCGCAAGCTCACCCTTCCCAGCGGCCTGAACGTCATTGTGGTGGATACCGTTGGCTTTGTCAGCCGCCTGCCCCACAAGCTGGTGGAAGCCTTTAAGAGCACCCTGGAAGAAGCGGCCTATTCCGACGTAATCGTCAAGGTTGCGGATGCCACCGACCCCCTGCGGGAGGAACAGCTGTCCGTCACTGACCAGGTACTGCACGAGCTGGAGTGCGACGACATCACTCAGTTGACTGTATACAACAAATGCGACGCCCTTGCCGCCGGGGTACGGGAGCCGGATGTGCTGTACACCAGCGCAAAAACCGGGCAGGGCCTGGACCAGCTGCTTGCGGCACTGGATGCCGCCCTTTCCGACCGGGTGCGTGCTGTGCGGATGCTGCTGCCCTATGACAAGCTTTCCCTAACCGAGCCCATGCGCAGCCGGGGCAGTGTCACGGTGGAGGAATACCGCCCGGATGGAGTTTACCTGGAAGGATTTGTGAAAACCAGCGATTTGTATCGCTATCTGGATTATCTACTGGAACAGTAAGGAGGGTACTGCAATGGATGAATTGGATCGTCAGATTTTGTCTTTGCTGGAGCAAAACGCCCGCCATTCCCTAAAGGACATTGGGGAACTGGTTGGCTTGACCGGACCTGCGGTGGCGGGGCGGATTCACCGCATGGAAGAACAGGGCATCATCACCGGGTACACGGTGGTACGTCCCCAGCCAGCCAATGCCATCGGCGCACTGATTAGCATCTCAATTCCTCCCGCAGACCGCCAGGCATTTCTGGATATGACACGGCAGACACCCCAGGTATGCCAGTGCTTTCATGTAACCGGGGATTATAGTTTTCTGGTGAAGGTGTTCTGCCATAATATGCAGGATTTGGAACAACTGATTACCCGCTTCCAGCGGATGGGACACACCAGCACCCAGATTATCCTTTCCACCCCGGTGGACCGCAGTCCATCTTTGGAAGAGTTTAATCTGCAATAATCCGGGGATGCTATTCGTATTAAGAGCGAACCACCCATAGCAGGTGGTCATCATCCGATTTAAAGGAGACATTCATATGAAACGTTTATTCGCTGTGCTGCTCGCCAGCCTTTTTGCCCTGACTTTGGTAGCCTGCGGTGGTGGCAGTGCCCCCGCCAGTGATTTGACCGCCGACCAGATGGCACAGGCCATTGTGGACAGCCGTCCCACCGAGGAAAACGAAGCCTACACCATCTTCACCCTGTCCGCAAACGGCTCCACCGCCATGGCTGGCGCTTCTCAGCAGTTGACCCAGGAACAGATTGACAGCCAGACCCAGCTGAGCCTTTCCATGCTTGGCCTGACCGCCGAGGATGTACAGCAGGCCGCTTTCAGCGTTTCCCTCATGAACGTGAAAGCCTATGGCGTGGGTGTGTTCTCCCCCGCTGAGGGCAAAACCCAGCAGGTGAAAGATGCCCTGCAGGAGTTTGTTGAGGCACAGCAGGCTGCCCAGCAGAACTATCTGCCGGATCAGTATGCCATCGCCAAAGCCGCCAAGGTGGAAACCCTGAAAAACGGCCTTGTGGTGGTTGTCATGTGTGAAAATCAGGACACCGTTTTTGCCGCTTTGGATAAAGCCCTGAATCAATAAATCCCAATCCCTGTGCAAGTCCCTGTGGCACTCTGCGCAGGGATTTTTCTGTCCCTGGCATCGGTTGCCCCCGTTTAAAAAGTTTGTTATAATGACACAAACAGGATTTTTAGTCAAACAGAAAGGCGGTTTATTTGCCGTGATAAAAGCAACGGTTGTAATCCCTAACCTGAATGGAGCGGGCTGGCTGAAGGATTCCATTGAATCCATCTGGGCGCAAACCATGCAGGATTTTGAGTTGATTGTGGTAGACAATGCCTCCACAGATGAAAGTTTGGACATTGCCCGCAGCTATGTTGGGCGGGAGCGGTACACCTTGATTGAAAACGACCGGAACACCGGCTTTTCCTATGCGGTAAATCAGGGCATCCGGGCCGCAAAAGGGGAATTTGTCGCCCTGTTTAACAACGACGCATTTGCCGAACCGGACTGGCTGGAACAGTTAATCTCTGCCGCCCAGCAAACCCCCCAGATTTTTGCGGTCAGCAGTTTGATGATTCGCCATTTTGAACGGGAACTGGCAGACGATGCCGGGGATTATGTGACCATTCTGGGCTTTGCCTGCAAGCGGGGGGACGGCATGAAGCTACACCGCTATCAAAAGCCTTGCCGGGTATTTTCTGCCTGCGGCGGTGCGGCACTGTACCGGAAAAGCATTTTGGATGAAATCGGCCTGTTTGATGAACATTTCTTTGCCTATTACGAGGACGTGGACATCAGCTGGCGGGCCAACAGCCTTGGGTACAAAAACGTTTACTGCCCCACCGCCCGTTGCTATCATATCTGCGGTGCCACCACCGGGGCGGTGCGCTACAACCCTTTCAAAAGCATCCAGAGCGGGCGCAACAGCATCCTGCTCCCCTACAAGAATATGCCCATTTTGATGTTTTTGCTCAACCTGCCCTTCCTTACCGCTGGCTATCTGCTGAAAGCCGTGATGTTTCGGCTTCGTGGCTTTGGCCCTGCCTATGGACAAGGCTTCCGGGAAGCATTAAAGGTGATGGGCAAGCTGGAAAAGCCCAAATTCCGGCTTAAAAACCTGCCCAACTATCTGCTGATTCAGCTTTGGCTCTTTGTGGATACCTTCCGCTACGCCATTTACCGGGTTCAGCGACTGTTCCATATTACTTAACATCGGTTCTCTCCCTGGTTCAAGGAGTACCCCCGTTTCATCCCACAAAATCAGGGTATTTCTCATCTTCTATCAAGCCTTTTCCCGCCTTTTACAGGCGGGATTTTTTATGCCCAAACATAGGAATGACAAAAAAAGTTGTCAAAACGATTGACAACTATCCTTGTCAATGTTAGAATGTGTGTGACAAAGATAGTTGTCACTTTCATGAAAGTTATCAAATTTGATAAGGAGGCACGCTATGCCCCTACACAACCGTGTAGCCACTCTTCGCAGTGAACATCACCTCAACCAGCAACAGCTGGGAACCCTGGTGGGAGTATCCCGCCAGACCATCAGCTTGATTGAACGAGGGGACTACAACCCCTCCATCACCTTGGCCCTGCGAATTGCGGCGGTTTTTCAGCAACCAGTCGAATCCATCTTTTTTCTAACTGAGGAGGAAACAACATGAAGCAAACAAAACCGAAACAGCGCACCAAATCTCAGGAGAAATTTCTCTCCATTCTTGTCATCGTCTTCTCCGCCTTTGTGGGACTTTGTGCATCCCTTTTTGCACAAAGCGCCACCGACCCCCTGTCCGCCATGGGAGAATTGCTCACCACAGTTGCTCGGGTAAGCTGCGCCCCGCTGATGATTGTAATTTTGCTGGTTACGGTGTGGTTTGCCATCACTCTGCATCGTTGCGGCAAACAAATCGAGCGGGCACAGCAGGACGATAAGGTTTATGCCACCTGCCGCAAGCAGGTCAGCCTTGTGGTGGCCGGGTTCAATGTCTGCCAGATTGTGGGCCTTACCCTCTCCTCCCTGGTTCTGAATTTTGGTAAAGAGCTTCAATTTGGCTGGGTGGTTGTTTCGCTTGTCTGCTTTATAGTACAGATGATTTGGAATTTCGTGCTGGTGAACAAGGCAATCCGACTGAACTGTGTGCTGGATGGACAAAAACCCGACAGCATCCTGACCACATCCTTCCACAAAAAGTGGCTGAATGCCTGCGATGAGGCGGAACTGCACCAGATTCATGCCTGCGCCTACCGCTCTTTCTACTTCATGAACCAAGTCTATGCCATTCTGATGGTTTTGATGGTTGTTCTTTCCACCATTCAGCTTGTTCCGCCCCTTGTTCCTTTCCTGGTGGGTGGTCTGTATCTTACCCATGTGATGAGCTACACCATCCCTGCCTACAAAATTGATTCCATGGATGCAATTGTGTAAACCAATGATAAGGAGGTTTCCCCCATGCAAATGTCTTGGAGCGCTGTTCAAAAACGGCAACTTGCCATCTTTTTTGCGGTGGCATTTGGACTTCCCCTTTTGATGGCTATCCCCATGGGATTTGGCCATGCGGCCCAGCTGGATGTTTCCATCTTTGTCATGACCCAGATGTTCTACCCCGCCGCGGGTGCCATGCTGGCCCTTTGGATGACCCAGCCCGCCGCCCGGCTTCCTCGGATTTTCTTTGGTACATTCTTGGCTTCCACCGCTATTTTTATGCTTTGCTGTTTTGCCAGCCTGTTTGTGTCTCTCCCCTGGACCGCTGTATCTAATGTTATTGTAATTTTGGCATCTGTTATTGGCTGGATTGCACTCAAGCTGGACAAAAAGCAAAACCGCACCTTCGCCGGTCTGCGTTTAACCAAAACCGGTGGCAAAGGCTATGTATTGCTCATTGCGTTGTTCGTGGTTTTATACGTCCTGCGGATTGTTCTGGTGGGTGCTCTCACCCTTTGGGTGCATCCCGAACTTGCCAATGTGGAATCCACCTCCATTCAGCCTGTTTACTTTCTTGTTAACTTGGCAGTCCTGCCTCTGAACTTCTTTTTTGTCTACCTGCCCTTCTTGGGGGAAGAGTACGGCTGGCGCAGTTTTTTACAGCCCCTTTTGCAACAGCGTTTTGGAAGCCGCCGGGGCATTGTATTACTGGGCGTACTATGGGGTTTGTGGCATCTTCCCATCAACGTGTTTTATTACAGCCCGGACACCTGGCTGCTCAGCGTCATCAACCAGATTGTGCTGTGCGTCTGCTACGCCGCATTCTTCGGCTATGCCTACCAGAAAAGCCGCTGTCTGTGGGTTGCAGTGATCCTGCATTACTTCAACAACAATGCCATTGTGCTGTTTGCCAGCGATGCCAGCATCTCCAACCAGGTGTTGACCGTATCCGATGTGGCAATCAACCTGTTGTGTCTTGTGGTGCTGTACCTGCCCTTCCTGTTCCATAAGATATTGCGGGGTTCTGCCAGTGTCCTGCCTTTAGAAAGTGCTGAACAGGAAACTGCTCCTGTAGAAGCTGCTCCAGAACAGCTCCCCATTTCGGAATAACAGCGTTGCTGACGGCTTTATGAACCCGGTACAACGCTCCAACTGTGGCTTGTATCCCAGCTTGGAATTTGACAGTAAAAAGCCCCCGTACTCCGGTCATGGCCAGAGTCCGAGGGCTGTTATTATGTGTCAAACCAATTTCAAGGTATCTGTCGTTTGCATCAAGGATGCAAACGCAAATCAAGATTTCCCTTTTGTTGCAAAGCGGATAACCCAGCGTTTGCTTTGGATTACTTGCCAGACTTATCCTTTTTGAAACCAAGACCCAGTGCGGAAAAATCCAGGTTCATCTCCCGATGGGTACCAGAATACTGCACCTTTCCCCTGGGCAGGTTATCCGGCCGCTGGGTATGTTCCAGTTGGAACGTTCTGGGGGCGGCAGGCTGAACCGGAGCTTCCGGCTGCTGAGGGGCGGTGGGTTGTTCCCACTCCGTCTCCGGCTGAGCGGCCTCTTCCCGCTGGGGAGCAGGCTCTGCCTCTTGCTGGACTTGCACAGGCTCTTGTATAAACGCTTCCACAGGCTGGATGTCCTGTACAGACTGCTGTTCCTCTACCCACTCTGTCTGCTGGTCAACATCTGCGCCACCGTCTAGTTGCTGGGCGACGGTTACCAATTCTTTTTCCGGCTGGTCAAACTGGGTTTCAAAGCTGTCCTGCCACTCCTCCTGCAAGGGCTGAACCATCAGCTGGAGATGGGCCGCAAGCCCTTCCATTGCTTCGCAGTTCGGGGGCAAATCGGTGACGGTACTGCCGTAATGACAGAACAGCACCTCTCCATCCCGGCCCACAATCACAGTCAAGGGAAGCTGATGCAGTTCCTTTTTGTCCGGCTGGTATCCCTCTTTCTGCGCCTTGCGGATGATGCGCACCGCTTCGATGGAATAACTGCGCATCCGGCTGTTGCTTTGGGGAATCTGGAGATAGTCATACAGGGCGCATTCCGCATCGCAAATCAATTCAAAGGGCAATGCACCCTCCGGAATGGACTGCTGAAGTGCCTCCGGGCGGCTTTGTACCACACAGGCCAGCCGCAGATGCTCCAGATGCCGGATGCTTTCCAGATAATTGGTGATAAAATGACGGGTAATGGGATGTCCAAAATTGCGCAGGAACACCATCACCAGCGGACGGTCATCCTGGGTAAGCTGATAAAACGATTTTTGTGCCTGATGTGGTGTATCATAACGGAAGGCCGGGATTACATCCCCCACCTGCAAACGTTTTGCCATCTGGTACATCTCCTTACGAAAGCCTGGGCTTTTTACGGCTGTATTTTTTACTATTCTAGCATAATTCGACCGGGTCTGGCAATGGCAAATCCCACACAAAAAACCGGGATTGCCGCAAGACAATCCCGGTTTATCTGGTTTTTTTCGGACGGCGCACATAACCCGCCTGAATCGTCAAAGCAGGGCGGCGGATGGGACGCAAAAGGTCATCCTTTTTTGCTTCCTTTTCGCGGGAAAAATCAAAGGTGTCATAGTCCTTACCCGGACGTGTCCCCGCCCAGCTGGCATAGATATGTCGAAATCCGTGGTAATCGCCTTTTCCCATACAGGCTTCTCCCTTCAAACAGAAAACGAGGTCAAACCGCTGGGTATGACCTCGTCCATTTCACAAAAACCCCCGCCTTGCCGTCTGCGACCAATCAAAACCTACCGAATGGCAGGTGGGTGCCCTGTGCCTATGTTTCCACTCCCTTCTTCCGTACTCCCCTTTGCGGGGCGGGAGGTCTGCGGTCCCATAGCCAACTCCGGGCTCCCTAGATTTGATTAGTAGGATTATTTAAAGCCGCAACAAATCGAACAAGGCAGGATGGCCTTTGTGTATTTATTTTTCAATCTCGAAGAACTCACGCAGACGCTTTTCAAACATCTGGCTCACTTCATACAGCTCTTCATCGTCCTCCACGATGTCCAGGTACTCGCCCTGACCATCCTGGCCAACCTTCATCAGAATCAAATCCAGATCAGCATTCACCAGCTGCTGCTCGTCCTCCACATAGGGAACCAAAGCCATGTAATGGGTGCCCTTGTGGTCAGCGGCATCAATTACCTCAAAGGTATGCTCTTTGCCTTCCTCATCCTCCAAAGTGATAAGGTCAGGGGTGTAATCCTCTTGCTCCTGAACAGGTTCTTTGATTTCAGCCATCTGTATTCTCCTTACAAATCATGGAATGCTGTGCGCCGTGGACAACCACGTCGCTTTTGCTGTTTTCAGTTTACTCGTTTTTTCGCCATGCGTCAAGAGGCTTTGCAGAATTTTCACAGCCATAGTTCATCCATAAAAGATTTGCGTTTCTGTGCTTTATTCTGCCCCGTTTTATGCTATAATATGTATATTTCATCCTACATAAATTCCCCTTGAAGGAGGACCTTATCTTGAAACGTTTTTTTGCACTGCTTTTCTGCACCTTGGCCCTTTCCGGTTTACTGTCCGGTTGTGTCACCCTGAGCCAGGGGCAGATTCGCCGTCCCCAGGTGGAGAGTCAGGAGCTTGCCTTCCAAACTCCCAGCGCCGATGCACCGGTTGCTATTTTTAAGACCAGCCAAGGGGAATTCCGTGCGGTGCTCTACCCGGAAATTGCCCCCATGGCGGTGGAAAACTTTACCCAGCTTGCAAAACAGGGCTATTATGATTCCACCAACTTCCACCGGATTATCTCCGGTTTTGCGGTGCAGGGCGGGGATGGAACCGACACCGGAAAAGGAGGTTCCACCATCTGGAACAACGCTCCCTATCCCATGGAGGTATCCGACCAGTTGCACCACTATGCTGGTGCGCTGTGTGCCGCATTCAGCCCGGATGAACCGATTTCCGGTATGAGTCAGTTCTATGTGGTGCAGGCACTGCCGGACTCGGTGGACAGCAATCTGCAAAAGCAGATGGAGGAAGCAGGCTATCGCAGTGAGGTCATCGCCGCCTATGACAAGGCGGGTGGACTGCCCTATCTTGATTACACCGACACGGTATTCGGACAGGTGTATGCCGGCATGGAAACCATTGATGCCATCGCTTCCACCAAGCTGGACGAGGAAGGCAACCCCATCCAGCCTGTCACCATTGAATCCGTTATCATCACCACCTACGGCGAGGCGGAATCCGGTACTGCATCCGACGCATCCAGCAGTGAACCCTCTGCACCCAGTGGCGAAGCTTCCCGCTCGGTAGCCCAGAGCGATTCCACCTCTCAGCCGTAACAGGCATTCTCGTTTTCTTACTTTTACCTAGGAGGTTCTATGTCTAACCAGCGTATTAAAAAAGCCAAAAAGAAGCTGGGGCGGGGTCTTTTAACCCGGCGCTTCTTTTTCGGTATGCTTTTGTTGTTGCAGATTGGGCTTATTGTGGGGGTCGCCCTGCTGCTGGACCAACACTTCCCTGTCTTTTATATCTTTATCACCATTTTAAGCGCATTGGCGGTGCTTACCTTGCTGGATAAGGACCGGGTCAACCCCATGTACAAAATCATGTGGCTGATTATCATCCTGCTTTTGCCCCCCACCGGAACTTTGTTTTATCTCTTTTGGGGTCACCGGAACACCAGCAATCGCCATGCCAAGCGTCTGCACCTGATTACCAAACGGTGCATCGGCTCGATGGAACAGCCCAGTCAGCCCATGGAACAGCTTCGTGCGCAGGACAGTAACCTGGCACGGAGTGCCACCTATCTGTCCAAGCATGCTGGTGCGCCCTTGTATGCAGGAACGGAAAGCGAGTACTACCCTTGGGGACAGGACTTTTTTGTCCGCTTTTTGGAGGAACTGAAAAAGGCAGAACGCTTTATCTTCATGGAGTACTTCATCATCAAACCCGGCTATATGTGGGATACCACTTTGGAGGTACTGAAGGAAAAGGCGGCACAGGGTGTGGATGTGCGCCTGCTCTATGATGCCTTTGGTTCCATGTTTACCCTGCCGGAGGATTACGATGTAACCCTACGCCAGATGGGCATCCAGTGTTATCCCTTTGGCGCGCCTCAGCTTTCCAATCAGCTTTCGGATTACACCATGCTGAACCATCGGGACCACCGGAAAATTACGGTGATTGACGGCAACGTGGGCTTTACCGGCGGGCTGAACTTTTCGGACGAATACATCAACCGGAAAGAACGCTTCGGTGTGTGGAAGGACACCGGGCTGATGCTGAAAGGCGAAGGCGTGGCCAGCTTAACCGCCCTGTTCTTGGAAATCTGGGACTTTACCACCGGGCAAATTTCCGACCCCAAGGACTACGCTCCCACCATTTCCTGTGACGCAGAGGGCTTTGTGCAATCCTATGGTGACAGCCCACTGGACGAGGAAAACGTGGCGGAAAACGCTTATTTCAATGTGTTGCAACAGGCCACCAACTATGTATACATCGCCACCCCCTACCTGGTGGTGGACAACGAAATGATTACTACCTTAAGTCTGATTGCCAAAAGCGGGGTGGACGTGCGGATTATCACCCCTGGCATCCCGGACAAGTGGTATGTATACTGGGTTACCCAAAGCTATTACCGGGTGCTGCTGCAGGCCGGGGTACGCATCTATGAATACACCCCCGGATTCATCCATGCAAAAATGTATGTATCCGACGACAAAAGTGCTATTGTGGGCAGTGCCAACATGGACTACCGCAGTTTGTATCTGCACTTTGAAAACTGCTGTGCTTTTTATGGTGGCAAGATGGTACAAGAGGTGCGCAGTGACTTTGAAGAATGTATGGCGGTAAGCCATGAAGTCACTCTGGAAGAAACCTACCGTACACCTTTGCCCAAACGACTGGCGCAGGTGCTTTTGCGGTTGTTTGCCCCGTTGCTGTAACAATCTCTTGTTGCATTCCCTTATAGGTGGTAACTTTTAGCAAAAATATATTTACTTTTTGCTCACTTGCTGGTATAATAGAATGGGTTTTAACCCATCGTATTCTATACAGATTTACTCTTCAAACTGTAACTCTGTTGAATTTAAAATTAAAAAGGAGATATTGCACTATGGAACGTTACGTATGCGATGTTTGCGGCTGGGTTTATGACGAGAGCGAAGGTTACGCTGAGGCAGGTATTGCTGCCGGCACCACCTGGGCTGATGTTCCCGCTGACTTCCTGTGCCCCCTGTGCGGCGTAGGCAAGGATCAGTTCACCAAGGAGTAATCCTTTCCATCCAGCTTAACTGCAAAGAAAAAGACCATCCTGAAAAGGATGGTCTTTTTTTGTTATTCTGTTTTAACCCAACCCGCTAGACGGCCCCTCTTCCAGATAGGGAACCCAAAAGGTATTGGGCCGGGTAGCATCGCATTTTCTTTTTAAGATATGCCGCAGTCTCCAGGCTTTTAACCCCTTGATGCTCCGGGCTTTGCAGGGACAGATATACACACACCGCATGCACCCAATGCACTTTGTGGCATCGGTTTTATTGGGGTGCTCCTCTGGGATTGCCCCCACCGGACAGGCATCAGCACACCTGCCACACTCCACGCAGGCGTGGTTGGTTCTGGGGCTAATGCCCGGACCTTCATAACGATGATAGGGCCTACTGCCCGGCAATACAAAACGAATCTGCTGACCATAGCGCAGTTTGGAGGCAATTTCAAACATCTTCACTCCAAACTGTTCCGCCTGGTTCAAATCCTCCACATTGGGACGGTCCGGGGCAATCTCCGGTGCCAGGGAATACCGGGCCACAAAGATTGCGGCCCCAATCACCCAGTACCCCTGCTGGCTTGCGGCCTCCATCATTTCTGCCAGAATATCCTCAATCCCCTTCGCCCCATAGGTTGCCACAAGGATGGCCGGGCCTTTGCCCTGCATCTGGGTCAACTTTTCCAAAAAGGGCTTTGGTGCCATCCCACCAAAACTGGGAGACGCCAGGATGGTCAAGGTCTGTTCATCGGGCTGGAAATCCACCTTTGCCCGCTGGGATGTAAGATTCCATTCCTGCACCGGAAGTCCTGTCCCCCGGGCCACCTGCCTTGCCACCCGCCGGGTATTGCCGGAAGCGCTAAAATAAATGAGCTGTACCTTATCGAGCTTCATTTTTTTCTCCTTTTAGACGGTGTTCGCTGGCAGTTTCCACCATGAAAAACTCCAGTTCTTTCTGGACAAATACCTTTCCAGCACAGGCCTGCACCGCCCGGCGCAACAATGCCAGTTCCGCACTTTCCGGCTGGTTGCTGGGACAAAAACCATCCTCCAGCAGCTGTTCAAAGGCCAGTTCCAACTCATCGCAAAAACGGTCATAGGCCTGTTCCACCGGACAGTGTGCAATCTGAATCCCAATCATCTGGGTAATCTCCGGCAGGCTGAACACCTGTTTTAACATGCAGATGGTCACCAGATAGGCCATGTGGGCACGGTGATACTTTTTCTTTTCCGGGGCAGTCATAACCTTTAACTTTACATAGTTATTTACCATGGCTTTGGTCAGAGTTTTCTCCTGCTGTTGCACGCTGAGGGGAGCAAAAATTTCATTCACATACCCTGTCACCTGATCCATATACAAGGCGATACCCGGCAGTTCTGACCAGCGGGGACAGTGGAACTGCCGCATCTGCTGAGCCTGCACGCTTTTTATAAACATCTGCTTCATGCTGGGGAGTCCTCCTTGCTTTAAATCACGTTTTTGTATGATAGCACATATTATGTCCGGATTCAACAAATCTTCCTAAAACACCGCTGAATCTACACAGAAAAACACCCGTCTCGCAACTGGTGTTTTTTCTTAAAGCTGGGGCATCTGGTCGGGGTGGTTTTTTCTCCAGGCCAAAAAGCTGTCCAAAATCACCGCCGCACTGACGGAATCCAGGATTCCTTTCCGCTTCTGCCCAAAGGTGCCCGCTTCGCTCAGCTGTGCCGCCGCTGTAACGGTGGTGCGTCGCTCATCCCAAAAGCAGACAGGCAAGCCCCCATCCCGTTCCAGAATCGCCGCCATCTTGCGGGTCTTGGTGGCCCGAGAGCCTTCGGTTCCATCCATATTGCGGGGCAAGCCCACCACAATCATCTCCGCCTTTTGTTGCTGTGCCTGTTGCAGAATGGCCGCCGCCGCTTTGTTCATGCTTTTTTCCTCAATCTGAGGAAGCGGTGTGGCCAGCAGTTCGCTTACATCCGAGATGGCAAGCCCGGTGCGGGCATCGCCATAGTCTACCGCCAAAATTTTCATGGCTTTCTTCCTTCCTTCAAAAAGAAGGCACCCTGCTGACCAGAGTGCCCTCGTTGTATTGTTTTCGCTTTACCAAAAGCAGTGGATTAGTACAGCTTTGCACCAGCGGGAATGCGGGAATCCACCATCAGCAGGTTCAGCTTCTCTTCGCCTTCCTCGCTGTGGATTGCGCTGAGCAGCATACCGCAGGATTCAATGCCCATCATGGGACGGGGAGGCAGGTTGGTGATGGCAATCAGGGTCTTGCCCACCAGCTCTTCCGGCTCATAGTAAGCGTGGATACCGCTGAGAATTACCCGGTCGGTGCCGGTGCCGTCATCCAGCACAAACTTCAGCAGCTTCTTGCTCTTGGGCACTGCGGTGCATTCCTTCACCTTAACCGCACGGAAGTCGGATTTGGAGAAGGTTTCAAAGTCCACACAATCCTGGAACAAAGGCTCAATCTCCACCTTGGAGAAGTCGATGGGAGCAGCCTGTGCAGGAGCCTCTGCCTGTGCAGGTGCGGCATTTTCCTTGTTCTCCTTCTTAGCGCCATCCAAGGGCTTCATGGTGGGGAACAGCAGTACGTCACGGATGCTGGAAGAATCAGTCAGCAGCATCACCAGACGGTCCACACCAAAGCCCAAGCCGCCAGTGGGCGCCAGACCGTACTCCAGAGCGGTGATGTAGTCGTAGTCCACCTGGCTGGTGTCAGCGGGGTTCAGCAGCTTACGGGCAGCCACCTGACGCTCAAAACGCTCCTTCTGGTCGATGGGGTCGTTCAGCTCGCTGAATGCGTTGCCGAACTCCATGGCATTGATGAAGTACTCAAACCGCTCGGTAAAGGCAGGGTCGTCCACCTTGCGCTTTGCCAGGGGGCTGTTTTCCACAGGGTAATCATAGATAAAGGTGGGCTGAATCAGCTTGTCCTCTACGAATGCGTCGAACAGTTCCACCAGAACGGCACCCTTGGTGGCATCGGCGGGTACTTCCACGTTCTTTGCCTTGGCGGCGGCACGGGCGTCCTCGTCGGTGTTCCACTCATAGTAGTCACAGCCAGCATACTTCTTAACTGCTTCCACCATGGTCAGACGCTCCCAGTTGCCCAGGTCAATCATGTGCCCCTGATAAGGAATTACCAGACTGCCGCAAACACGCTCTGCCAGACGCTTGTACAGTTCTTCCACCAGGTCCATCATGCCCTTATAATCGGTGAATGCCTGGTACAGCTCGATGCTGGTAAATTCAGGATTGTGCTTGGTGTCCATACCCTCGTTACGGAAGATACGGCCTACCTCATACACACGGTCAAAACCGCCCACAATCAGACGCTTCAGGTTCAGCTCAGTCTCGATACGCAGATACATATCAATATCCAGGGTGTTGTGATGGGTCACAAAAGGACGAGCGGAAGCACCAATTTCCAGGGGCAGCAGGATGGGGGTATCCACTTCCAGGAAGCCCTTGCTGTCCAGATAGTCACGGATTTCCCGCAGAATCTGGCTGCGCTTCACAAAGGTGTTCTTTACATCCGGGTTTACAATCAAATCCAGATACCGCTGACGGTAACGGATTTCCTGGTCCTTCAGGCCATGGAACTTCTCCGGCAGGGGAAGCAGGCTCTTGGACAGCAGGGTTACTTCGGTACAGCGCAGGCTGATTTCTCCCATCTTGGTGCGGAAAATCTCGCCACGAACACCGATGATGTCACCAATATCAAACTTTTTGAAGTCTGCATAGGCATCCTCGCCCACTGCGTCACGGCGCACATACAGCTGCAGGTCGCCGGTGTTGTCCCGCAGGTCTGCAAAGCTGGCCTTACCCATGACACGCTTGCTCATCATACGACCTGCCATGTAGACGATTTTGCCAGTTTCCTCTTCCTTTTCCAGATGGCTGTATTCTTCCTTAATCTGGGCAGCGTAAGCCTCCTGGGGGTATTTGGTGTTCTGGAAGGGGTCTTTGCCCGCCTCCTGCAAACCTTTCAATTTTTCACGGCGCACAGCCACCAGCTCGTTGTAGGCCTTCTCTGTCATCTCCGGTGTCTGCTGAGCACCAGATTGATTTACTTGATTCTGCTCCATTGTTTTCCCTCCAAAATTGCACAGTAGGCTGCGCTTGTTCTGTCCGGTCTTTGTTTGTCTGCCGGAACACCGGTTTTCCGGGTGGCCTTTTGCATTTGCGGCCAATTGGTTTCTATTATATCACAAAAAGCCCGCTTCGCCCATATCTTTTTGCAAGAAAATACAAAGAAAACAGCCCCCTGCTGTTAGTAGGCAGAGGGCCGTGTCCTTTTGCTGCTCTTACAGAGCGGCGCGGGTGATTTCCAGAATCTTATAATCGATGGTTCCGCCGTTGGGCAGGCTTACGGTCACAGTGGTGCCGGCTTTTTTGCCCAGCATAGCGGCGCCCACAGGGCTTTCATCGCTGATTTTACCATTCAGAGGGTCTGCTTCGGTGGAGCCGGTGATGTCGTACTCCTCTACCTCGCCGTCCTCGTCCTGAATCTTCACGTGGGTACCTACGGAAACGGTATCCAGGTTCAGCTCTTCGTTGTCGATGACACGGGCATTTTTCAGCATTGCCTCCAGCTGAGCAATACGGCTTTCAATGAAAGCCTGCTCGTTTTTGGCCTCGTCGTACTCGCTGTTTTCGGACAGGTCGCCAAAGCCACGGGCAACCTTGATTTTCTCTGCCACATCCTTGCGGCGAACGGTCTTCAGTTCATCCAGCTCGTTTTCCAGTGCCTTCAGGCCTGCAATGGTTACAACAACTTCTTTTGTATTACTCATGGTTCATACTCTCCCTATCATTCTGTATGAAAAGACAGCCCCGATGTAGAACCTGTTGGGGTTCACATCTTGTTTTTCACCGTCTGTGTATCAATCGCCTTTGTCCGGCATTGCCTTTCCATTTAATTGTGTAAGTATACCCATTCCAGGGGCATTTGTCAACTATCCTTCCATTTTTTAGCAACATCCAACAAATGTAGCCCCTGTTTTTTCGTGCAGAACGCCAAACAAATTGTTTACACTATAAAAACCCGGTGCTGTCACCGGGTTTTTATTTGGGTTTTGCTTAGGAATACCGTCGCAACAAAGGAGCAGTTAAGGTCAGCACACCCCAAGCCGCCTGATACAGCAGTAACACCGGCAAAGCCAGCACCGCCGCACCGCTGGTAAAAGCCAGCAGAAGGGTCAGCACTGCGCTGACCAGCACCCCTGCCACCAGCACCGCCGTGGACAGCTTGTCCGCTCCTGCCGCCGCATCCGCCGCCAGAAGCCCACCCACAAAGGAGCGCATGGTGCCTTTGTGGCAGATACAGCCCTCGCTCACCGACTGGTATTCCAGTTCCGGCTCCAGTCTGTGCCGCTGACGGCTGTTCAGCACCTGCACAAAGCCTTCCGGCTTCTGGTAAATCTGTGCTACCAACTGGGTGGTAAGCAAAAAGTCATCGCTTTTCAGCAGGACCGATACCCCCTGCTGTTCCAGCAGTTCCAGCATCTGTGCCGCCTGTTCGCTGGGATGATAGCTTACAAGGAACATACCAAACAGGTGTCCACTTACTGCCAGGTACATGGCCTGTTTTTCCCCTTTGGTATAACGGTTTTCATAGTCCAGAGAGGGCAGGTCAACCCCCTGCTTTTCCATCATCTTCCGGTTGCCCAGAATCATTCGTCTGCCATCCACCCAGGCAGTAAAGCCAAGACCAGGTTCATTTTCCAGATTTTCCACCGGGAACAAAATCTTAGTTTCTCCCTGAATGATGTTCAGGAACACATCCCGCAGGGTATCGCAGGCCACCACCAAGATGGAAGCGGCATACAAAATAGCAAGGTCAATGCGCTGTTTTTCAAAGGTTTTAATGCCGTGCAGGCGCACACTGCGTGCCGGGAACAAATCCTTTGCTCCCACCACAACCAGATTGGAACGACCTGCCTGCTCCACCGACTCCCACCCGGGGACGACTGCGCCCAGCTGGGATGCGTTGCTTTGCAACAGATGCAGGGGCAAAGCCGCCACAAGGGTGCTTGCAAGGGGCGCACCCATGCAAAGTGCCGCCGCCAGCACCGTAACTGCGGCAAACAGTTCTCCGGTACCGATCCAGGCCACAAGGCCAGCCACCAAGGCGGCCGCACCCATGAGCCAGCTGAGTTTCTGCTGGATACCTTCACTGGCGGGGCGGGACATACTGCGCCGGACAAACCCTTCCATAAGCCCGGTGGGACGGTTTGCCAGAATCACCGGCTGTTCCTCCCCGCTTGCCTGGGCAAGCGTCTGCACCGTCTGCTCGTCCTGCAAGATAAAGCTGGCCACCTGTTCCTCCCCAGTGTTCAGGGACTGGAAGTTGTTCCAGGTAATCCGGTTCATCAGCCAGCTTCCCGCCGCACTAAAGGCCAAAATCAAGGCCGCCGGGGCGGCAAACAAGGTTGCCTTGAGGGCGTCAAATTCCAGTGCGTTGGAAAGTGCCACCACAACCTGCAACACTGCTCCCGCCCAGGCAAGGGCAGGCAGGGTATCCCGGCTGGATTCCCCTTTCAGGCCGCAGAAGCCCCGGTGCAACACCTTCCAGTTCAGACCGCCCACCAAGGCAAGCAACAGCAGGTTCACAGTCAAAAATGCACTGGGGGCGATGGACGGGTCCACCGCAGTGATGGGGGGCAGGGGTGCCTCTCCCATGGTAAGACCCAGATACAACAGCAGTACCATGGCACCGCTGGTAATCACGGTGCGCACCAGCAACCACAGCCCGGTACGGCGCAGATGCTGTTCCACCTGGGGCGCATCGGACAGCTGGGTGTATTCCCAATCCTTGCTGGCTTTCTCGGTGGGCGCTTCCTCGCTGGGTTCCACGCTTCCCACCATCTGGGGCAGTCGCTGGCGCAGGTTCTCCCACCAAGCAAACAGGGATTCCTTCAGGCTGGGACGCTGGACAGCTTCTTCTTGAAATTCGGGCTCAGAATCCACCGGCTGGCCTTCCGCCTCTGTCTGCTGTGCTTGCAAATCCAGGGCTTTTGTATCCCCCTGATTTACATCTGTTTCAGCTACCGGGGCAGTGTCCTGTGCCAAATCCAAGGTTTTGGTATCCTGCACGGGGATGTTCTCAGTGGTTTTACCAGGCAGTTCTACAGGCTTTGTATCCTGCTTGGAAATTCCCGCCAGACCAAGCCGTTCCAAATCCAGGGTTTTTGTGGTTTGGCGGTCAGTCTTTTCTGGAATGGGCTGGGTATCCTGTTCCTGCTTCCCAGACGGTACATCCACACTCTTCTGCTCCACATCGTCATGGAAGGAGGGTGCTTTCTGCTCCGGTGCAGGGACTTGTTCCAGATTCAGCAGGATAGTTCCGGTGGGTTCATCCACCTCTGCCCCAGTCTGCTCTGCCGGGTTTGCCTTTTGTTGCAAGTGCAGCAGGATGGTTCCGGTAGGCTCTTCCATCTCCGATGTGGCTTTGGGGGCAGGTTCGGCGCTCTGGACAGCCAAATCAAACGGCTCAGTCTGCTGCTCACTGTGCAAGAAAGATTCTTCCTCCACAGGTGCCATTTCCTGCACCGCATCGGTATCCCGCTTTTTCTTTTTCAGGAAGGAAAACAGGCCCGCTTTTTTGGCTTTTTTTCCGGGAGCTTGCTCTTTCACAGGCGGAGCCACCGGCTCGCTGGGTACAGGGGGCAATTCCTCAGTGTCCTGGTAGACAAGGGCAATCTCTCGGGTGGCATAGGCTTTGTCCGGGTATTCCTTTTGGCCGTACAAACCCTCATCCAAGGTATCTATTTCCTCAGTGGAAGCGGAAGTATGCTTGCGTTTGCGGACAAACCGGGCAAAAAAGCCGGGATGTTCCTCGTCATCCTCTTTCAAATCCGGAATCACCGCAATGCTTTCGCTGAAAAACTTTTGAAAGTCCTTGTCCATCTGGATGGTTTCGGACAGACGGGGGGCCTGAATGCTCTGGGTGTCCTCCACCGATGGTTCATTCTTTGTGTGCCCACTGCGGGGATTGGGGGATTCCGGCTGTTCTGGCGCATCCCAAAAAGACATGGTGGAACGGGCAGGGCCGTTTTTGTTTTCCTCTCCATTTTCAGGGGCAGTGTTCGGGCTGGATTCCTGCTCTGTCTGCTCCGGCTTGGACGCACTGAAAGAGGGTGCAGTTTCCTGCCCCCTCTTTCCCAGTCCTAAATCCGCCAGGATTTCATCCACAGACGGTTCTTTATCTCGAGAAGTGTTCAGGTCAGTGGAATCCTCTTCCTGTCGACCAAAAAACAATTCATTGGACATATGACTCTCCTTTACTGGTTCCAGTTTGGGAGCAACGGATTACTCCCATCCACGCTGGCGGGCAATTTCGTACAGCACAATACCAGCCGCCACGCTTACGTTAAAGCTGTCCACACCGGTTCCCCGTGCCGCCATATGCAAGCTTACGGTTCCATCACACAGCTTTTTCACCAGAGGGCTTACCCCCCGTCCCTCACTGCCCATCACAAGGGCGATGGGGCCAGTCAGGTTGTTCTGGTGCAGGGGGGTGCCGCCCATATCGGCGCAGTATACAAAGACACCCTGCTCTTTCAGGCGGCGGATACTCTCCCCAATGTTGGCCACACGGGCAACAGGCAGACGAGCCGCCGCACCCGCACTGCTTTTCAGCACGGTGGGGGTAATGGCGGCGCCACCCCGTTTGGGGATGATTACGCCATGGGCACCGCACAGCAGGGCAGAACGCATGATGGCGCCCAGATTGTGGGGGTCCTCCACCCCGTCACAAAGCACCAGGAAGGGGGGCTGCTCTTTTTCCTTTGCAATCTCCAGCAGTTCCTCGATGGTTTTGTACTCCACCGCACTGGCAAAGGCGGCCACACCCTGATGGGTATCCGTGCCACAGGTCAGACGCAGTTTGTTTGCATGAACCTTCTTTGCCACGGCGCCAGCGTCCTTCGCCAGTGCCATGTAATAGGAAGCCACTGCTTCCGGCAGTGTATCGCTGATGAGCACCGTGTCCACACCCACACCGCTTTTCAGCAGCTCTGCCACCGGGTTTTTGCCGTATACCAGACTTTGGTCCTGCTGCTCCTCTCGGTTTTGGTTCACCGGTTCAGCAAACCGCTGGCTGTTTTTAGCCGGGCGGCGGGAACGGTCTTTGCGGTCGTGAAATGTATGGGACATGGATGCTTCTCCTTTTATATCAATAGCATTGCCAAATGGTTTCAATGTTGGCATATCATTAGAAGTATAACACCCCTGTCAGCGTTTTTCCACTGTTTCCCGCCAGTTTTTCAGTTTTTTGCCCCGCTTTCCTTGTGATTTGTTTTGAAATGCGATAAAATTCTTGCGAAAACACCAAAATCCCGGGGAAATTGCCGGAAATAAATTATACCATTTGTAATTCACATTCAATTTTCCACACTGTTGAAAACTCTGTTGAAAGTGTTGATAACCCGCATTACGTCACAATTTATTCAAAATTTCGGCGGGTTTCGAGGGCGGTTTTCAACATGAGTGTGAAAAGTTTTTTTTCAAAACTATTTGTTGAACAGGTAAAATCTTCTCTCATTTCTTGCCTTTTACTCCTGGTTTTTTGGTTCTTTTCTTATGGGAATTTCCCATCAAAAAACCCGTCATTCTTTTATAAACAGAAAGGAACTTTCCTATGTTGCAACTCCAAAATGCAGGTGGAATCGACCTTGCCGCCACCCTGGACTGTGGACAGGCATTTCGCTGGAAGCAAACTCCAGCCGGGTGGACTGGCGTGGTGGAACACCGGGCCGTCACCGTCTGGATGCAGGAGGACACCCTGGTTGTGCAAGGTGCACAGGCTGAGGATGAGGATGAGGCATTCTGGCGCAATTATTTTGCATTGGACATGGACTATCCCGCCTTGCTGGAGCGGTTCTCCAAGGGCAACAAGCGGCTTGCCGCCTGTGTTGCGGCTCGTCCCGGCATCCGGGTTCTGCGCCAGCCCTTTTTTGAAACCCTGTGCACCTTTATCATCAGCCAAAACAACAACATCCCCCGGATTAAGGGCATTGTGGAGCGGCTGTGCCAGCATTTAGGGGATGAACTTGCAGAGGGTGTCTACACCTTCCCCACCCCGCAGACCCTTGCGGCGCTGTCTGCGGAAGATTTAGCCTTCCTCCGTGCGGGATGGCGGGTGGACTATCTTCTGGATGCGGCCAAAAAGGTAGCCAGCGGCGCCATCGACCCGGACAAACTGCGCCAGATGCCCATGGAAGAAGCCAAGGCCACCCTGATGACCATCCACGGGGTGGGGCCAAAGGTGGCGGACTGCGTTTTGCTGTTTGGGCTGTCCTTCTGGCAGGCTTTCCCCATGGATGTCTGGATGAAAAAAGCCATGGCACAGCTGTTCCCAAGAGGGATTCCCGTCTGTTGCCGTCGCCACGCAGGCATTGCCCAGCAATTTATCTTTGATTATGCCCGCCACCATCTTCAGGATGCAGGCGTATCCGCCCAAACAAAATCCAAAATAAAAAAGACCAAAAAGAATTGATTTTATGCTTCGGATACGGTATACTGACAAAAGATAAACAAATACCAGGCAACTGGTATATTCTGCCTCCCTCCGGGGCAGAGAAACAACATTTGGAGGTATTGTGATTATGCTGGTAAATGCAACCGAAATGCTGAACAAAGCACGGGATGGCCACTATGCGGTAGGTCATTTCAACATCAACAACCTGGAGTGGACCAAGGCCATTCTTCAGACTGCACAGGAGATGAACAGCCCTGTGATTCTGGGTGTGTCCGAGGGTGCAGCCAAGTACATGACCGGCTTCAAGACCGTTGCCGCTATGGTGCAGTCCATGATTGAGAGCATGAACATCACCGTTCCCGTGGCTCTGCATCTGGACCACGGCAGCTACGAGGGCGCAAAAGCCTGCATCGAAGCTGGTTTCTCCAGCATCATGTTTGACGGCAGCCACTACGACATCGAGGAGAACCTGGCTAAAACCACCGAGTTGACCCAGCTGGCTCACTCCAAGGGTATCTCCATCGAGGCCGAGGTTGGTTCCATCGGCGGCGAAGAGGACGGCGTCATGGGTGCTGGCGAAATCGCCGACCCCGCTGAGTGCAAGAAGATTGCCGACCTGGGCATCGACTTCCTGGCTGCTGGCATCGGCAACATCCACGGCAAGTACCCCGCAAACTGGAAGGGCCTGGACTTTGAGGCTCTGGAGCGCATCCACGAAGCAACCGGCGGTATTCCTCTGGTTCTGCACGGCGGCACCGGCATCCCCACCGAGATGATTCAGAAAGCCATCAGCCTGGGCGTTGCAAAAATCAACGTAAACACCGAGTGCCAGCTGGCCTTTGCTGAAGCTACCCGCAAGTATGTGGAAGCTGGCAAGGATCTGGAAGGCAAGGGCTTTGACCCCCGCAAACTGCTGGCTCCTGGCACCGAAGCCATCAAGGCTACCGTGCGTGAGAAAATCGAGCTGTTCGGCAGTGCTGGCAAGGCTTAATCGAAAGCCTGCAAACTCCTGTTTTGCCATAAAACAGGGCAGATTCACAATCTTACAAGAAAAAGAAGGTATCCCCAAAAGGGATACCTTCTTTTTTATCGTACCGCCGGGACAAGGGCCATCACGGTAACGGTAATATCGTCCTTTCGTGTGGCGGATTGCCGCTTTGCCGCCGCATCTGCCAAAATTTCCGCTGTGCGCTGGGGGGACTCCTGCTGGGCGGCACAAAGTTCCAGTTGTTGACAAAACCACTCCTGCCCATCGGTGAGTGCGCCGTCACTTACCAGCACCACCCAAGACCCTTGGGATAACTGCAACTGTTGCTGGCGGCCCACCACCTGTTCCAAAATCCCCACCGGAAGGCTACTGCCCTCCACCGTTTCCACCCGGCCTTGCCGCACCACAAAGGTGGGACAAGCCCCTGCCTTGAACAAGCTTGTCCGTCCGGAATACAAATCCACCGTGACCAAATCCACCGTTGCACTGCTTTCCTCGTCACTTTTCAGCGAGAGTGCCACGTTCACAAGGCGGGCGGCACTAAAGGCTTCAAAGCCCGCTTTCAAAAGTTGGGCGGTCAGGTTTGCCGCCAGCGTTCCATCAATGGCGGCGGCACGGCCCACCCCCATTCCATCGCACAACAGCAGGTGGGCATTGCCGTAGCAGTCGCAAAATTGCTCCACCGCATCCCCGCATACCTCCTGCTTTGCCGCATGGCAAGCCCGGCCAAATTCCACCGTATACAGGGGCTGTTCCGAAAAACGAATCACCGTCATATTCTGGCAGTAATCCAACTGGGGCAGATCCAATTTTCGGTGGAGGATACCGGAAGCTTCCTGTCGCAGTTCTTCCAGTTCCTCCGGCTCAAACCGGGTGCGGGGCAATGTCACACTGGCCTGCAACCGTCCGCTTGTTTCAAACCCCACCTGGGTTTCCATGGGTTCCAGCCCAATGTCGGAAAACAGCCGTTCCAGACGGTCGGTTTTGGAGGTATCTTTCACCAGTTGCCGTCCCAGCTGTCCCGCCATCTGGCCCAGTGCCACGGCCATGGCAGTGTATTGCTCGGTGAGGGCAGAGCGCATTGCTCCCGCCTTGATACGGCTCTCCCGCCTACTGCGGTACAGGCTGTACCCCCGGGCGGCATACCCGCACAATTCCACCGGGTGAATGCACCGACAAAATTGCCCCGGCAACTGCTCCACGGCAGGTCTGCCCTGCTGTTCCAGCACCGGTTTCAGGCGGTGGAATCCATCCATTGTGGCGGAGTATTCCTCCAGCCAGCACAGCTCTCGGCAACTGCAACTGCGACACAGCTCCTCTGCCACATAGTCCACCACCCATTGGTACTGCTCGGTTTGGCGGGGCAGTGCGTGGTAAACCTGGTTTACCGTGTCCGCAATGTTGCTCAGCGCGCCTGCCACGCTTTCCAGCTGGCTGACGGCGGCGGATGTGGCAACCTCCCCTGCGGCAGTGGTGGCATGAAACCCCGCTGGAATGTTCATCAGTACCCTTTGAGGTACGAGTAAGTAGATGGCCTGTCCCAAAAAGCAGGACGCCATAAATTCCACCATAGAGCCGGTATCCGGTGCGGTCAAAAGCCCCAGCCACACACCAAGGAGCATCATGGTTGCCGCCCCAATTCGTTCCCCCGGTGCAAGATAGGCGGCGGCCACTCCGCCCACCATCACACTTAAGCCTGCAAAGGCCATGGATGGGTTGCTGGCGGTAAGAACCGCCGATGCCACAAGCCCCATCAGGATGGAATGTTGCATCCTTCCCCGATTGGCAGACACCAGTTGCAACAGCACCAGCAACAGAATTCCAGGCGATACCGGGCCTGGCAGAATCCGCTCCAGTCCTGGAATCAAAAAGACCATGGCAATGGAAATCTGCTGACTGATGTCCTGGGCATGCTGAATCTTCCGATGGCCTCTCCATACCACCCAGCCCGCCAGCACTGCAAGCATGCTGTCACACAGGGCACTCAGCCCCTGCTGTAATCCAGATAGCCCGGACAGGGACAGCAACAACTCCACCAACAGCAGACTGCCCGCCCCGCCCAGTGCGGAAATCATAAACCGCTCCGGCAACAGGGTTCTTGCCAGCAGGACAACCCCCACCGCCGCCAGATACCGAAGGCTTTCCCCAATGGGCAGGCTGAACAGATAGCCCAGCATCACCCCCACCGCCGACGTCCATACCCCTTGCTTTGCAACCCCCAACATCCAGGCAAGGCCCAGTGGGTGCAACCCGCCAAACAAGGTTCCACAGGCCGCCAATACCCCGGTGAATGCTTGTCCAGCCAGCACCACCCCTTCATAAAACAGCTCTCCCCGCCGGGTTTTGCGGACTTGCTGTATTTTTTGTCCAATCACGCCAAATTCACCTCATCCTTTCCTTTTGCCGCCGCTGTCTTGTTGCGGCTCTAAGCAAAGTATAGCGATGAGGTAGGGCAATTTTTGCCGAGGGAACTTGCTTTTGCAAAACAGAACAAAACAAACAAAAACCCGGCAAACACCCCCTCCTTGCTCGGTTTGATGTGTAAAACAAACAAAACCTGCCCCACCAAGACGGCGGAACAGGTTTTGCGACGAAATTTTGTGTTGTAAAAGGCGAGGCCCAATGTGTGCCCGCTGTATCTTCCCGTTTTTATGCGGACAGAGCAGCCAAAGCGGCACGCAGACGAACCAGGGTTTCCTCCTTGCCCAGCATAGCAGCCAGGTCGGTGCCGCCGCCGGGGGTGCGCTGTTTACCGGACAGAGCAATGCCCAGGGGGAACAGCAGCCAGCCGTTCTTTACCTCCATCTCCTCGGCTTTTTGTTTGCAAGCCGCAAAGATGTTATCCCGGCTAAAATCCTCCAGCTGTTCCAGCACAGGAAGCAGAACCTCCAGCGCCTGTTTTGCAGTTTCCGGGGTGGTCTTTTGCTTTTTGTTGGTGTACATATCCAGCTCAAAGGGTACAACTGCATCAAAGAAGTCCAGCTGAGGAGGAATATCGCTCAGCACCTCACAGCGGGGCTGAAGGTTTGCGCACAGCAGTTCCCGGTCGATGGGACGGGTCACAGCCTGGCTAATCCAGGGGTCAGCCATCTTGCGGAATTCCTCGGCAGGCAGACGGCGGATGTACTCCGCATTGATGGCACGCAGCTTCAGGGGGTCAAAGATGGCGGGGCTTTTGCTGATGCCCTTTTCATCAAAGATTTCCACCATCTCTTGCAGGGTGAAAATCTCCTGCTCGCCCTTGGGGCTCCAGCCCAGCAGCAGGATATAGTTCAGCACTGCCTCACTCAGGTAGCCCTTTGCCAGCAAATCCTGATAAGAAGCATCGCCATTGCGCTTGGACAGCTTGTTCTGGGCGTCCTTCATCACCGGGGGACAATGGATATAGCAGGGAACCTCCCAGCCAAATGCCTTGTACAACAGGTTATACTTGGGGGTGCTGGACAGGTATTCCGACCCACGGATTACATGGGTAATGCCCATCAGATGGTCGTCCACCACGTTGGCAAAGTTGTAGGTGGGCATGCCGTCGGTTTTAATCAGAATCTGGTCTTCCAGCTCGCTGTTGTTCACCTCGATGTGACCATACACCACATCGTCAAAGCTGGTCACACCCTCCTTGGGCATCTTCTGGCGAATGACATAGGGCAGACCCTGGGCCAGTTTTTCTTCCACTTCTTCCTTGCTCAGGTTGCGGCAATGTCCGTCATAGTGACCCACCACGGCGCCCTCTGCTTTCTGCTGGGCACGCACTTCTTCCAGACGCTCCGGGGTGCAGAAGCAATAGTAAGCTTCGCCTTTTTCCACCAGTTGCTGGGCGTATTCCTTGAACATGCCCATCCGCTCGCTCTGTACATAAGGGCCTACCGGGCCGCCAATATCCGGGCCTTCGTCCCAAATCAAGCCAGTCTGACGCAGGGTGTCATAGATAACATCCACTGCACCTTCCACATACCGCTCCTGGTCCGTGTCCTCAATGCGCAGGATAAAGGTTCCATCCTCGTGCTTTGCCTTCAGGTAAGCGTACAGCGCAGTGCGCAGGTTTCCCACGTGCATGTAACCGGTGGGGCTGGGCGCAAAACGGGTGCGTACAGTCTTGTTTGCCATAATCGCAGTCATTCTCCTTTTTTGTCCAACTTCCAGATGCCGCAACCGGCATATCCGGGCATCCAAACGGACGCTTTGCTGGTTTCATTGTAAATGCCAGCCGCCCGCTTTGTCAATGTTTTAGCCGGGATTTGTTTGCTTTGCATTTTGGCTGTATATCCTTTATAATAAGCCTATCTTCTATTTTAATGTATGATGATAAAGGAGAATGGGCTTGCATGAACTTTCTATCCCTTTCCTTTGCAGGCTTTGGCCTGTGCGTCTTTGCGGCCTTTTGGGGGCTGAGCCGCCGGTTTCGCCCCTATGTTTTAGCGCTTGCAAATCTTGGGTTTGCTTTCCTGTTTGGCTGGCAAGGGCTTGCAGTATTGCTGGGCGTTACCCTGTGGGGCTTTGCCGCCGGGCGATGGTGCCACAAACACCCAAAACCGCTGATCTTGTCCCTTTCGGTGGGGATTTTGGTGGCGCTTCTTTGCTCGTATAAATACCTGCCCCTTTCTGGGGGAATGTTTTCCTCCCTTGTGGCTCCGGTGGGTTTGAGTTTTTACACCTTCAAAAGCATTTCCTATCTGGTGCAGTGCTATCAAGGCAGGCAAACACCTGTCTCCGCCTTGAATTACTGGAATTACCTCAGCTTTTTCCCCCAGCTTTCCAGCGGGCCGATTCAGCCGGCGGACCAGCTTTTGGGCCAGCTTACAAGCTTACAACAAGGCTTTTCTTCCACCCTCGCCTACCAGGGGTGCATCCGACTTTGCTGGGGTATGTTTTTAAAAAAATGCCTGGCTGACCCCTTTGCCGCTCATATGGGCGCACTCACCGACCCAGAGCATTATTACGGCATTTCCATTGTCTGGGCCACCATCAGTTATGGACTGTTTTTGTACTTTGACTTTGCAAGTTACTCCCAGCTTTCCATTGGCATTTCCAACCTGCTGGGGTTCAAAGTGGAGGAAAACTTCCTCTCCCCCTATTTCAGCAAGAGCATCGGTGAGTTTTGGCGGCGGTGGCACATCAGCCTGTCCCGCTTTTTGCGAGAGTATATTTATTTTCCCCTGGGCGGTAGCCGGCATGGCACCACAAGGTTGATTCTTGCCAGCCTTGTCACATTTTTGGTTTCCGGCATCTGGCACGGCGCCACCAGCGGATTTGTGGTCTGGGGCTTGCTCCATGGAGTTTACATCTTGGTGCAACGGATTTGGAACCACTGCACCGCCGGGTGGAAGCTCCGCACAAGCTGGCTATATGGCCTTGCAAGCTGGGCCGTTACCATGCTTGCGGTATTTGTGGGCTGGTTTTTCTTTGCCACAGGCACCGTGGAACAGGCGGGAATCCTTGCGGCCTATCTGTTCCAGCCCGCCCCTTTCAGCCTTCAATACCTGAAAGAAAGCCTGGCTCTGCTGGGGTATACCTCCCAGGTAATGCTACAGCTTGGGGTGTTCAGCCTTCTGGCCTTTGGGGTGGACTGGTGCAGTCGTAAGGAAGGCTTTGGCGCATTTGCCGCTTCCTTGCCCACTGCTGGCAAGGTGGCTTTGTGCTATGTATGCCTGTTTGCCTGTCTGTTCTTTGGCGCATCCGGCACCCTGCCCAATGTTTATTTTGCTTTTTAAGGAGGGGCGGACATGAAACATTTTCTATCTTCCATTGCACTGTTTTTTCTGCCCATCCTTGCGGTCATCGGACTGTTCTGCGGGGTGATTTACACCAGCGGAGAGTGGTACACCGAAGAAGCCGTGGCCGAGAAGGTTCTGGCGGGAGAGCCTGCCTTTTTCGGTCTTGCTTACCGGGACAACACCCGCTATTACAAGCACCTGGTGGCAGGTGGCAAAGCGGCGGATTTGCTTGTTCTTGGCACAAGCCGGAGTATGCAGTTCCACAGCGAATTTTTTACTAACAAATCCTTTTATAATGCAGGGGGCGCAAGCAGTTACGTCAACGAATTCCAGTTCTTTTTGGAGCAACTTCCAGAAATCGCCCTGCCCAGCACCCTGCTTTTGGTGATGGACCAATACTTTTTCAATGAAAACTGGGTGGGAACAGGCAGTATGCCGGACGGGTTTGACTATAACCACTACGATTTCTCCCCCTTTGGTGCAGTGATGGAATCCATGCGAAGCTGGGCGAGGGGCCGGTATCGCATCCGGGATGTGCTGTTCCATCCTCCCAACCAATATGGCATGGCTGCCACCGGACGGGGCAGTGGTTTTTATACGGATGGCAGTTACTCCTATGGGCGACTGCTGGACCATCCAGAGGAAGGCACCGACGTGGGCTTCCATGACAGCTTTGACCGGATTGCCCGCGGGGTCAACCGCTTTGAGTACGGTGACACCCTCTACCCCAAAAGCTTACAGGTGGTGGAGCAACTTCTGGAGTGGTGCCACAGCCAAGGCATTCAGGTGGTGATGGTGATTCCCCCCTATGCCCCCAGTGTTTACCAGCGGATGATGGAACAGGGCGGCTATGGCTATCTGTCCCAGATTGCTCCCGCCCTGACCCAGCTGGCCGCCCCC
Organism: Candidatus Allofournierella pullistercoris; assembly: GCA_018883715.1. Classification (GTDB taxonomy): domain Bacteria; phylum Bacillota; class Clostridia; order Oscillospirales; family Ruminococcaceae; genus Allofournierella; species Allofournierella pullistercoris. Next base: position 58,064 of record JAHLFP010000046.1, read on the forward strand.
TATGGCTATGAGGTGTTCGACTTTACCTTTATGCCGGATACCAGTGATGCAGGCTATCTGGATGGCTATCACGGCGGCGACCGAGTTTATGCACAGCTTACCCTGCAACTGGCTGAAACAAGCCAGCTTTTGGCAGGACAAATTAATACCGATTATCTAACAAAGGCACTTGCAGACAGCGGCAATCCCCTGCGGCTGGCAAGCGTCCAGTGAACCAAGAAAGAGAGGCCATTATGACACAAGAAACTCAGCGCAAACAAAGAATTTTATCCGGCATCCAGCCCACTGGTACCTTCACCCTTGGCAACTACATTGGTGCGGTGCGCAACTGGGGTGTTTTGCAGCAGGAATATGAATGCCTGTACATGGTTGCCAACCTCCATGCACTGACCGTGCGCCAGACCCCCGCTGACCTGCGCCAGCAAACCCGGCAGGCCGCCGCCATGCTTCTGGCAACCGGCATTGACCCCAAGCAAAGCATTCTTTTTGTCCAAAGCCATGTTCCTGCCCATGCAGAACTGGCCTGGGTGCTGGCCTGCAACACCCAGTTTGGCGAGTTGAGCCGCATGACCCAGTTCAAGGACAAAAGTGCAAAGCACGCCGACAACGTAAACGCTGGCCTGTTCACCTACCCTGCCTTGATGGCGGCAGACATCCTGCTGTATAATGCGGATTTGGTTCCGGTGGGTGCTGACCAAAAACAGCATCTGGAACTGACCCGCAACGTGGCACAGCGGTTCAACAACCTGTACAGCCCCACCTTCCAGCTGCCTGAGCCCTACATTCCCAAAACCGGCGCCCGGGTTATGAGCCTGCAAGAGCCGGAAAAGAAGATGAGCAAAAGCGACACCAACGCAAACAGCTACATCCTGATGACCGACGATGCAGACACCATCCTGCGCAAGTGCAAGCGTGCTGTTACCGACAGCGACGGTGTGGTACGTTCTGGCGAGGATAAGCCGGGTGTTACCAACCTGATGAGCATTTACAGTGCACTGACCGGCAAAGACTTTGCCTCCATCGAGGCCGAATTCCAGGGACAGGGCTACGGTGTATTCAAGGAAGCCGTAGCACAGAGCATCATTGATGTGTTCAGCCCCATCCAGCAGGAATATGCCCGCATTCTGGCGGATAAAGCCTATCTGGATGAAGTCTTGCAGGATGGCGCCCAGCGTGCCGGTCGTCTGGCAGGTCGCACCTTGCAGAAGGTCTACAAGAAAGTGGGCATGCTCCAGCTTTAATCCGGCCGCCGGGCATCTTGCTGGGATGTAAAACAATCCCTTCTGTGGTTGCAACATTCGACAGGATGAGTGGGGAAAATTTTTACGAACAAATTATTTTCCATATATTGACAATTTTACCTTTAGGCGATATAATGAAACAACAGCGCCACCATAGAAATTTTTCCACGGTGGACATTGCTAAGGATGAGAGAAATTTCAACAGAAAAGAGGTAAAATCCATGAAATCCACCGGAATGGTACGAAAAATTGACAACCTGGGTCGTATTGTTTTGCCCATCGAGCTTCGTCGGGTACTGGAAATCGACCAGGATTCCTCCCTGCAAATTTTTGTGGACGGGGACGACATCGTTCTGAAAAAATACCAGCCCGCTTGCATCTTCTGCGGCGAGGCAAAGGGTGTTGAGCAATTCAAGGGCCGCAACATCTGCCCCACCTGCCGCAAAGAAATCGGAAATCTTTAATCTGTAGTTTTGCAAAACGGAACTGCATTTCTTAACATACAATCAAAGCGGTTTGCGCTCCCGGTGCTGTCTTGACGGTGCTGGGGGTGCTTTTTATATTTTGCGTGTAATCCATTTCTGGTGCATGTTTTTTTGCCCTTGGGTATCTCCCACCTGATTGCCTTGTTTTTAATTCCGATTTGCAACAAAAAACAGCCCTGGAATGAAAATTCCAAGGCTGTTTGTGGTCTTATTTCATTTTATCAATGCGCTTTTCGCTGTTTTTAATCAACATCATCAGGCTTCCAGCATACAGCCGATGCTCCTGTTCCAGACTTTGGCTGGTCATAGCAAAACAGCTGGTGTCCTTCATGGCGGGAGCCTGTCCCACCTCTTCCCCTGCCAGGATGGCGGCCACATTGGCCTGGGCGGCTTGCATTGCCGCATCCGAATACCCATGCCAGCGACCATTGCTTACACTGAACAGGCTGGCGGCATTCTTGCTGTTGGAAGAATACAAGAGCCGGAACATCTTGTACACCGCCACACTCAGGTAACTGCTTACCTCGTTCACCAGGTCCGCATTTTGGCTTGCGCCCAGCTTATCATACAAGATATTAAGGCTATTGGAAATCAGCTTTTTATTCATGGTGGGCAGGGTACTACCACGGTAGATGCTGTCCTTGGCGGCTTCCGGGTTGGGAATATCCTCCACCCGCAGAGTCAAACCGTTCCGGTCTGCACTGCGTCCCAGCAGATAATCACAGGAAACATCGTAGTATTCCGCCACACGAATCACAAAATCCAGACCACATTCCCGGATGCCCTTTTCATAGTGGGACAGCAATGCCTGAGACACCCCCAAATCCTGGGCGGCCTGTTTTTGGGTGATACCACGCTCTTTGCGCAGCAGGGTAATAATACGATTAAATTCCGTTGTCATTCCGTTACTCCTCAGCATAGCCCGAACTGGGCTGAACTTCTCTTTTATCAAATACGCATGGTAAATTATAAACCACCAAAAACATTTTGTAAATACCAAATTCCACAAAAATCCACAAGTTTTTAACCCCGGTGTCTTTCGGTTGACTTTCCCCCGTGGATATATCATAATAGGGAATACATTCTTTCCCCTCGGGATGCAATGTTTCGCCATTTTTTCCCGCCGGGGTATGCCATTTGAAGGAGGCAGAAATCTTGAAAACCTTTACCTTACACCTCATCCGCCACGGGCTGACCCAGGGCAACCTGGATGGGCTTTATGTGGGCAGTGGCACCGATCTGCCCCTTTGCGGCGAAGGCATTGCCCAGTTGGACCATCTTCGCCAGCAGTTTGCTTACCCGGAAGTGGAACTTGTCTTTACCTCCCCCATGCTCCGTGCAAAGCAGACCGCAGAGCAGCTCTTTGGTTCCACCCGCCAGCTGGAAATTCCTGACCTGCGGGAAGCCGGCTTTGGCTGTTTTGAGGGCAAGCCGGTGAAAGAACTGGTGCAAAATCCGGATTTTGTCCGCTGGATGGACCCCACCAGTGGCTTTACCCCTGAAGGCGCTGAACCTACCCTGGAATTCCACCAGCGGTGCGGCAAAACCCTGATGGGCCTGTTTGAGTTCATGATGCGTGCCGGACATACTGAAGCCGCCTGTGTCACCCACGGGGGTGTCATTATGAGCATGCTGGCACAAAAGGCCCTGCCCCAGCGCAAACCGGAGGATTGGATGGCAGACCCGGGATGTGGCTATACCTTGCGTGCGGATGTTGCCATGTGGATGCGGGATGGCCTTGTGGAAGCAGTGGACATTGTTCCCTTTGGCTATCTGGATTAACGGATTTAAAAAAGCCTGACAGAATGTTCTGTCAGGCTTTTTGTTATTCGTGTGCAGTTGCGCTTGCCAAAAAGGCAGCCAGCTTTTCGGTTTTTGGGTTTTGGAAGAACTCCTCCACTGGGCCCCGTTCCCAGATACGTCCATAGGCCATATAAGCCACCTCGTCCGAGATTGCTTTTGCAAGTCGCATCTGGTGGGTCACCACAATCATGGTTGTCTTTTCTTCCTTTAACTGCTGGAGCACCTTGATGACCTCCCGGGTTAATTCCGGATCCAGGGCGCTGGTGGGCTCGTCAAAGCAGAGAATCTGCGGCTCCATAATCAAGGCCCTGGCAATGGCCACCCGCTGCTGCTGTCCACCGGACAGCTGATAGGGATAGGAATCCGCCCGGTGGCTCAGGCCCATCCGTTCCAGCAACTGGCTTGCACGCTGGCGCAGCTGCTGGATTTGCTCCTTGTACTGGGCGGCGGGCAACTTTTGCTTTTTCAAACGCAGGGAGGGGGCAAGCATCACATTTTGCAGGGCGGTGTACTGGGGGAACAGGTGAAATCCCTGAAATACCAGTCCAAAGGGGGAATCTTTCATTCTCCCATTCATGGATTCCCCGGTTTGCCAGATGCAGGTTCCGTCCACAATGATTTTTCCTTTTTGTGGTGTTTCCAGCCCATTCAAGCACCGGAGCAGGGTGGTTTTTCCACTTCCCGATGAGCCGAGAATGGACATTACCTTGCCCTGTTCCAGGGTAAAACTCACATCGTCCAGCACCTGGGTTGCACCAAACTGTTTGGACAGATTTTCCACGGTTAGCACAATGATTTACCCCCTAAAAAATTCCAATTTTTTCTCTACCCAGCTGAACAGCAAGGTCACAACGCCACTGAAGGCCAGATAAAAGACAGCGGTGTAAAAAAGCGGCCAAATCAAGCCATACTGGGCAAAGTGTTCTGCACTTTTCAGCAGTTCCACCACGCCAATGATGCGGGCCAGCGAAGTGTCCTTAATCAGAGTGATAACCTCGTTGCCCATGGAGGGCAAAATCCTCTTTATCACCTGCAACAGAACCACCCGAACAAAAATCTGCCGGCGGCTCATACCCAGTACAAGACCGGCCTCGTACTGGCTGTCTGGGATACTTTGGATGCCACCCCGATAAATCTCGGAAAAATAGGCGGCATAGTTGATGACAAAGGCCACCAGAGCAGGAATCATCCGGGATGTGCCAAGGTTGATGTCAAACAACAACCCCGGCACATAGAACACCACAAAAATTTGCAGCATCAACGGGGTGCCCCGCATGACCCAGACAAAGGCTCTTGTAAGCCACCGCAAAGGCAGAAACCGGCTCATGGAACCAAAGGTTACCACCACACCCAGGGGAATTGCAAGAATAAGGGTTGCAAAAAACAACACACAGGTGCTGGAAAACCCTTGTAATAACTCAAGCTGAATCTGCCAAAAGCTCATGCCGCTTACTCCACTCCTTCCAAGCAAACCAATACGGTGGGATATTTGTCTGCCAAACGTGCCACTGTGCCGTCCTCTACCAGTTCTTTCAAGGCCTGGTTCACCTTTTCCACGGTTTCGGGGCTATTTTCCCGGAAGCCCACGGCATACAACTCCTCGGACAGGCGGATGCCGGGTACAACCATCAAATCAGAGAAGTCGGTGCCTTCCTGCACCATGGAC
>JAHLFP010000047.1 GCA_018883715.1 Candidatus Allofournierella pullistercoris
GGTGGTTTGGGACTGATTGGTGCGGGTGGCATGACCGCCGACCAGCTTCGGGAGGAAATCCGCCTTTGCCGCAGTCTCACCGATAAACCCTTTGGTGTGAATATCATGCTCATGAACCCTCAGGCGGAGGAAATGGCTCACATCGTGGTGGAAGAAAACGTCAAGGTTGTAACCACCGGTGCAGGCAACCCCGGCGGCTATATCCCCATGTGGAAGGAAGCGGGCATTAAGGTATTCCCCGTGGTTCCTGCGGTGGTTTTGGCCCGCCGGATGGCCGCACTGGGTGTGGACGGCATCATTGCGGAAGGCACCGAGTCCGGCGGTCATGTGGGCGAGATGACCACGATGGCAATGATTCCCCAGGTGGTGGATGCAATGAAAGAGTTTGACAACCTTCCTGTCATTGCCGCAGGTGGTATTGCAGACGGTCGCCAGCTTCTTGCCGCCGAAGCTCTGGGTGCATGCGGTGTACAGCTGGGCACCTGCCTGCTGGTGAGCGAGGAATGCCCCATCCATGACAACTACAAGCAAGCCGTTCTGAACGCCAAGGACAGCGATACCATCGTAACTGGACGCATCAGCGGTGTCCCGGTGCGTATCCTGAAAAACAAGATGGCTCGTACCTATGTAAGCAAGGAAAAATCTGGTGCAGACAAGATGGAACTGGAGCATTATACCCTTGGCGCTCTGCGCCGTGCCGTATTCGACGGCGACACCGAAAGCGGCAGTTTGATGGCTGGACAGGTGGCGGGTATGTTGCAGGAAATCCGCCCCCTGCGCACCATTTTTGAGGAGCTTATGAAAGGCGCTCAGAAGCGTCTGCAAGAGCTGGAACAGGAGTAACCGATGAAACTGGGACTTTTATTTGCCGGACAAGGCTCCCAGCGGGTGGGCATGGGGCAGGATTTGTACGACCGCTATCCCCTGTTTCGCTCCACCTGGGACAGCCTTGCCGCACAAGTGGACTTTGATTTAACCTCCCTCTGCTTTAACGGGCCGGAGGAACTGCTTTCTCAAACCCGGTACACCCAGCCTTGCATGGTTACGTTCGCTTTGTCCTTGTGGGAACTGCTCCATGAGCAAGGCATCCAGCCGGACGCAGTGGCGGGCCTGAGCCTTGGGGAATATTCCGCTCTGGCTTGTGCCGGGGTGCTGGACAAAAAACAAGCGGTTTCCCTTGTGGCCTACCGGGGTCAGGCAATGGAACAGGCTGTTTCGGGTCGTCCATGCGGCATGGCCGCTGTGCTTGGCCTGGAGCGTTCGGTTCTGCAACAGGTTTGCCAGCAAGCAAAAGAGGAAACCGGCGCACTGGTGGAGATTGCCAACTACAACTGTCCCGGTCAGATGGCTATTGCTGGCGACCAGCAGGCAGTTGACCGGGCCTGTGAGCTTGCAAAGGAGGCGGGAGCCAAACGGTGCCTGCCCCTTAAGGTATCTGGCCCGTTCCACACCAGCCTGATGAAACCCGCCGGGGATGCACTGGCACAGCGGTTCCAAAGCGAGCACTTCTCCCCCATGCAGATTCCTGTATACTTCAACTGCCTTGGGGATACCGCCAAAGAGCCGTTCTCCATCCCCCAGTTGCTGGAACAGCAGGTGCAGTCCAGCGTGTACATGGAGGACATCTTGTCCGCCATGGAGCGGGACGGCATTACCCATATGCTGGAGATTGGCCCGGGAAAAACCCTCACCGGACTTGTGAAGAAAACCTGCAAGGGAATGGCTGTGCGGTCCATTGAAACCGCCGACGACTTGGAAGCCGCCCTTGCCTGGCTGAAAGGAGAAACTGTATGAGCAATCGAACCGCTCTTGTGACCGGCGCCAGCCGTGGAATTGGACGCGCCATCTGTCTGGAGCTTGCAAAGGCAGGCTGTAATGTGGTGGTAAACTATGCCGGCAGTCAGGAAGCCGCCCAGCTGGTGGTGGATGAATGCATCACCCTTGGGGTGCAGGCTGTAGCCATTCAGGCAGATGTTTCCTGCCCAGAACAGGCACAGCATCTGGTGGAGCAGACCATCCAGCTGTTTGGCGCCATCCATATCCTTGTAAACAATGCGGGCATCACTCGGGATAACCTGCTGATGCGAATGAGCGAGGATGACCTGGATGCGGTGCTGAACACCAACCTGAAAGGCGCTTTCCACTGCATGAAAGCCGCCTGCCGTCCCATGATGAAACATCGTTTTGGACGCATTGTAAATATCTCCAGCGTAGTGGGGGTACGGGGCAATGCAGGACAGGCAAACTATGCCGCAAGCAAGGCCGGCCTGATTGGCATGAGCAAAAGCATCGCCAAGGAGCTGGCAAGCCGGGGCATTACCGTCAACTGTGTTGCGCCGGGCTTCATCGAAACCGACATGACCCGTGTCCTCAGCGAGGCAGTCACCCAGCAGATTTTGACCCAGATTCCCATGGGAGCACTGGGACAGCCGGAGGACATCGCCCACACCGTAGCCTTTTTGTGCAGTGAACAGGCCGGTTACATCACCGGACAGGTGCTGTGCGTGGACGGCGGCATGGCCATGTAAAATGCGTAAAGGAGCATAACTATGGAAAAACAGCGTGTAGTAATTACCGGAATGGGTGCTGTTACCCCCTTGGGGCTGAATCTAAAAGACAGCTGGCAAGCTGTACAAAACAACCAGTGCGGCATTGCCCCCCTCACCCACTACGACACCTCCCAGCAAAAAGTAACCCTTGCCGCCGAGGTAAAAGGCTTTGTACCGGAAGAGCACCTGGACAAACGGGAAGTACGCAAGATGGACCGCTTTGTACAGCTTGCACTGGTGAGTGCCATGGAAGCCATGGAACAAAGCGGCTTGCAGATTTCCGAGACAAATGCCCACCGGTGCGGTGTGGTATTTGCCAGTGGCATTGGCGGCTTTTCCACCACCCAGACCGAATGCCTGAAAGGGGCAGAAAAAGGCTATGACCGGGTCAGCCCCTACTTCATCCCCATGGCTATCTCCAACATGGCCGCCGGAAACATTGCCATCCGCTTTGGCCTGCGGGGTATGTGCACCTGCCCTGTCACCGCTTGCGCTTCTGGCACCAATGCGGTGGGCGATGCTTTCCGTCAGATTCGGGATGGATATGCGGATGTGATTCTGGCTGGCGGCAGTGAAGCCACCATTACCTCCCTTGCCATGGGCGGTTTTACCTCCCTTCATGCCCTGCACACCGGAAACGACCCCAAGCGGGCCTCCATCCCCTTTGATGCAGAGCGTTCCGGCTTTGTAATGGGCGAGGGTGCGGCCTGTCTTGTGCTGGAATCCTACGACCATGCAAAACAGCGTGGTGCCACCATTTTGGGCGAGGTGGTAGGCTATGCCAGCACCTGCGATGCCCACCACATCACCGCTCCCCTTGCAGATGGTTCCGGTGCTGCTGCCGCCATGCGTCAGGCACTGGATGATGCCAAGGTTGCGCCGGAGCAGGTGGATTACATCAATGCCCACGGAACCTCCACCCCCATGAACGATGCTGGGGAAACCCAGGCGGTGAAACTTGCTTTTGGGGAGCACGCTTATAAGCTGGCCATCAGTTCCACCAAGTCCATGACCGGGCATCTGCTGGGTGCATCCGGTGCAGTGGAAGCCGCTTTTACCGCCCTTGCATTAAAGGACGGCTTCATCCCCGCCACCCTGGGCTATCAGGTGGCTGACCCGGCCTGTGATTTGGATGTGGTTCCAAACCAGGGACGCAAAGCCTCTCTTCGATATGCCATGTCCAACTCGCTGGGATTTGGCGGACACAATGCCAGCATCCTGCTGAAGAAATGGGAGGAATCCTAACATGACCTTGAATTCCAATGAAATTATGGAGATTTTGCCCCACCGCTTCCCCTTCCAGCTGGTGGATCGCATCACCGACTGTGAGCCGGGACAGTGGGCAACCGGACGCAAATGCGTCACCGTCAACGAACAGTTCTTTTGCGGGCATTTCCCCCAAAAGCATGTTATGCCCGGTGTGCTGATCATTGAAGCTTTGGCTCAGGTGGGGGCAGTTGCCCTTTTGACCGAGCCGGAACACAAGGGCAAACTGGTTTTGTTTGGCGGGATTAAAAACGCCCGCTTCAAAAAGCAGGTGGTTCCCGGCGATGTGCTGGAACTGCACTGCGAACTGACCGCCCGCCGTGGCCCTGTGGGATTTGGCAAAGCGGTTGCCAAGGTAGATGGACAGATTGCCGCCATTGCAGAACTCACCTTCGCCATCGGTTGATTTCACTGCTCTGGGTTGGTATAATAAGAGAGGTGTAATAATATAGTTTTCATTATTACACCACCTCGATTTCATTGCCACAAGAAGGAGCCATATCAATGCTGGAACAGGCATTTTCTGACGTGTATTCAAAATTTAAGTTGCATTTTTACCAAAAGGTTTTTGCCCGCTTTCAAGACAGGGAAGCCAGTTTGACCACGGTGGAAACCTTTTGTATGGAGATTATCCAGGCACTGAACAAACCCACCATCAATGAGTTTGCCAGTTTTGTACAGATTTCTCCCCCCAATGCGGCCTACAAGGTGAACAGCCTGATTAAAAAGGGTTATCTGAAAAAAGTGCGTTCCTCCAGTGACCGCCGGGAGTATCATCTGGTTATCACCAAAAAATATGAAGATTACTATAACATCAGCTACAACTATCTCTCCACCGTGATGAATCGCATTCAAGAACGGTTCTCTCCTGCTGAGGTCCAGAAGATGGGAGAAATGCTTACCATCATTTCGGAAGAGCTGATGCCGGAGGTTCCCCTGCGCCTGCCCCATGCGGGACAGCTTGCATCGGAACAAGGAAAAGGATAAACCACGTTTTAAAAAGCCTTTATTGCATCGATCCTGTATGGGACAATGCGGTAAGGGCTTTTATCCGTGGTATCTCATCTGAATGTGGGAGGATTATTGTATGAGTGTTACTGTAAAACAAGCGCTGAATCTGCCAAGTTTACGCCAAGCCCAGCTGGTTGCCGGCTTTGGCTCTTTGGAGCGTCCCATCACCGCTGTGACCGTACTGGAACCTGCCTGTCCTGCGCCGGAATCCGATGCCTTTGCCGGCGGCGAGATGATGTTGACCAGCTTTTCCACCATGACCGAGGACGTGGATGCCCAATGTCAGGTACTGCGGACCCTGGCACAAAGCGGACAATCTGCTCTTGTGATTTTTTATCTGGGTATTGTGCTTCCCACCCTGCCAGAAGCCCTTGTGCAACTGGCAAAGGAACTGGATTTTCCTCTTCTGGTCATGCCGGGAGAGGCTCGTTTCCGCTACAGCGGGGTGATTCGGGATGTGATGCAAGCCATCTTCCAGGACCAGCTGGACGAAAGCCATCTGCTGGGGGATTTGGTGGACCACATGACCCTGTTGCCTGCCAATCAGCAAACGGTGGACACGGTACTGCAACTGATTAGTGACCGGGTGCGTGCCACCTTGCTGCTGCTGGACGAACAGGACCAGGTGATGGCGGCGGTGGCTTGGCCTCGTGGTACGCAGATGGATACCAGCGACTTGCTCCTGCGGGCAAAGCAGGGCAACGCAGAACACTGTGCTTTTATGAAAATCACCGCCCCGGAACATCAAATGTACCAGCTGTACCTATTAAAAGAAGGACAGCCTTTGAGCAGTGAAGTGCTACAGCAGATACAAGACATTATGACCATTGCGGTCAGCCGCTGGAATGTGCAACATGCAGAACTGGCACTGGAAGAACTACTTCGTGCCATCGTCAAGGATGAACCAGTGAAAATGCGCCGTATGGCCAGCTTGTTCCGCCTGCATATGGAATCCATCCATTGCATGTGGCTACTTACCTGCCCCAGCGCCAGTCAGCGGGAGGAGTTCATGCGGCTTTCCCCCACCATCGCAAACGAACTGTTAAAACCCCACTGCCAAACCGTTGTGGCGGGCGCTTATCAGGATTTTGTGGTGGTGCTGGCGGATAACGGCATCTTTGGCCCCACCGGACAGGAACTTTTGGCAGAACTACAAGAAAGACTGAGACAGGAGGGTATCTCCTCGGTTTCCAGCAGTTGCCAAGGACTACAAACCACCGCCCAGGTTCGGCAAGCCTTCCTGCGCACAGCGGAAGCCATGCCCAGTGCCGCCTGCATCTGGCCTCTGCGCTCTTCCTATACACAGGGGGAAATCGACTATGCCCTGTATTGCAAAAACCAGCTTTTAAGCGATGAGCAAGCCATCAAACTGCACCGAGCCACCCTGGCTCCTCTTCACGCGCCGGGGGACGACTTCACCTTGATTGAAACGCTGGCGGTGTATCTTCTGGACGCTCAGCAGAGCATTTCCCACTGTGCCCAGCTTCTCTTTTTGCACAAAAACACGGTGAAATACCGCTACCAGCAGATTAACCACCGTCTGGGCTATCCCCCTGACAAACTTCCCGAAATGAATTCTCTGTATCAATCCGTAGCTTTGTATCGTTTATTAAAAAACCAGCCCTCGTTTAACTAAATCTTGGAGGTATTTTTTATGAAACGAACTGCAAAACAATGGCTGTCCGCCCATCCTGAACTCTGGCTTTCAATCGGATACGGGCTGTTTTATCTGGTTGCCTTTTTCAGCCTGGAACAGCTTTCCCTGGACTACCACATCATTCACTGTCCCCTGGATGATTTCATCCCCTTTAATGAGTGGTTCATCATCCCCTATTGCATCTGGTATGCCTGGATTCCGGCGGTTTTGGTGTATCTGCTGTGCAAGGACACCGCCGACTATCTCCGCCTTTGCTTTATCATGTTTGGCGGCATGACCCTGTGTCTGGCCTTCTATCTTATCTGGCCCAGTGCAGTGGAACTGCGCCAGGCACTGCCCCGGGACAACATCCTGTGTCAAGTGGTGGCACTGCTGCGAAAGGCGGACACCTCCACCAACGTACTGCCTTCCATCCATGTATCCAGCACGGTGGCCATTGCGGTGGTGCTGATGAAACACCGTGCCCTGCAACATAAAACAGTGCTAAAGGCCGCTATACTGGTATACAGTGTACTGGTCTGTCTTTCCACCGTGTTTTTGCAACAACATTCCGTACTGGATGGAATTGCCGGTGCTGGCCTAAGTTTTGCTTTAAGCTTTCCTGCCTATCACCCTGTGTTCTTAAGGCTTCCTCTGATTCGACACTGGAACCTGAAAGCAACCCAGGCCAAGATGTATCCCTCTCAGGCTATCTTGTCACAGTTTTTAACAGAATCCGTCTAAAATTTTGCTATCACGCTAAAGTTTTTTACAAATTTCTTACAAAATAGCCTTGACAGGAAATTGCAAAAGAGTTACAATTTAATTGCAAGGAAGTTACACTTCTTTTTCATGTGAAAGGAGCATGATGGCTACTCCTCCTTAACAGCCGTCCCCGGCTGAGCCGTTACAAGTCATGTTCCTCCGTTTAAATGCACCTTTTGTCGTTACCGCTTTGCGACAAAGGGTGCATTTTCAATTTCCCTAAGATAAAGGCTTGTCCTATCCTGGGGTTTTGTCGTATAATAAGGAGTAACAACCGTTTATTTCTGCTTGGAATTGTAAAGGAGAACGCACTATGGCATATTACTTTGAGCAGCCGTCCCGCACCTTTGGTGAGTATCTGCTGGTACCCGGTTATTCTTCCTCTGAATGCATCCCCGATGCAGTAAGCCTGAAAACCCCCTTGGTGAAATACCGCAAGGGCCAGGAAGAATGCCCCTTGACCATGAACATCCCCATGGTCAGCGCCATCATGCAGTCGGTTTCCGGCGACCGACTGGCCATTGCTTTGGCAAAGCAGGGCGGTGTGTCCTTTATTTATGGTTCCCAGTCCATCCAGGACGAGGCAGCCATGGTAGCCCGAGTTAAGGGTTATAAAAAGGGCTTTGTTACCAGTGATTCCAACCTGAAGCCCACCGCCACTCTGGCAGATGTGCTGGCTCTCAAGGAAGAAACCGGTCACTCCACCGTTGCCATCACCGAGGACGGCACCCCCCACGGCAAACTGCTGGGCATCGTGGCAAGCCGTGACTACCGTATCAGCCGTATGGAACTGAGCGAGCCTGTCAGCAGCTTCATGACCCCGCTGGAAAAGCTGGTTTGCGCCCCCGATACCACCAGCTTGAAGGAAGCAAATGACATCATCTGGGAAAACAAGATTAACTCTCTGCCCCTGATTGACGAAGAAGGCCACCTGAAATACATGGTATTCCGCAAGGACTATGACAGCCACAAGGAAAACATCAACGAGCTTCTGGACGCAAACAAGAGCTATGTGGTGGGCGCTGGCATCAACACCCGTGACTATGCAGAGCGTGTTCCTGCTCTGGTGGAAGCTGGCGTGGATGTGCTGTGCATCGACTCTTCCGAGGGCTTCTCGGAATGGCAGAGCCGCACCATTTCCTGGATTCGGGAGCGTTACGGCGACAGCGTGAAGGTTGGTGCAGGCAACGTGGTTGACCGGGAGGGCTTCCGTTTCCTGGCAGAAGCTGGTGCTGACTTTATCAAGGTGGGCATCGGTGGTGGTTCCATCTGCATCACCCGTGAAACCAAGGGCATCGGCCGTGGACAGGCTACCGCTGTGATCGAAGTTGCCGCCGCTCGTGACGAGTACTACAAGGAAACTGGCATCTACATCCCCATCTGCTCCGACGGTGGTATCGTGCATGACTACCACATGACCCTGGCACTGGCTATGGGCGCTGACTTTGTAATGCTGGGCCGTTACTTCGCCCGCTTTGACGAAAGCCCCACCAACAAACTGCGCATCAACGGCAGCTATGTGAAGGAATACTGGGGCGAAGGCTCCAACCGTGCCCGCAACTGGCAGCGCTATGACCTGGGCGGTTCCACCAAGCTGAGCTTTGAGGAAGGCGTGGACAGCTATGTTCCCTATGCTGGCAGCCTGGCAGACGGTGTGGGCGTCACCCTGTATAAGGTTCGCAGCACCATGTGCAACTGCGGCGCACTGAGTATCCCTGAATTGCAGGAAAAAGCCCGCCTGACCGTGGTATCCTCCACCAGCATTGTGGAGGGCGGCAGTCATGACGTTATCCTGAAAAACAATCCCAACAACTAAATAAAGCATACAAAAAGGACAGGCCATGTTGGCCTGTCCTTTTTCGTTGTTCGCTTATGGCAGGATTCTTCGGCATTCCAGATAGAATCGTTTGTCGTTGGCTCTGCCCATGGAAAAGGTTTTGCGGGGCAGAACCCCGTCCTTCACTACCCCGGCAAAAAGCTGTTTCTTTTCAAAATCCGGAAGCAAGATGCCAAGATGTTCTGATTTTTCGCTGAGTTGGCACAGGGTATCTCGCCCATGAATGTAATCCAGCTTATAGTCCAGTTGGCCGGACAAGTCATCCAGAAAAGCCTGAATTGCCGCCACTGGCAAGGCCCAGGTTTCCCCCTCCAGTTGCATCCAAAGCTGCTCTTTTTCATAAAACAACTCCATCTCCCAGCCCTGCTCTGGCTGTACAGGTGCATCGGTAAAGGAAACTTTCATCTGGTTTCTTGCAAAAAATTCCTGGGCTTTTTGCTGAAACACCTCCAAGGAAACTCCACAGGCAAGCCGGTGAATCGGCTCCATTTCCAGGCTTTCCTCGTTCAGGTTCACAAGCTCTGCCAAAACCCACCGGGCGGGATGGATTTGCCGCTCTTCTTCACTCAGGGTGGCACGGATTTGCTCCCAGTTTGCTTTTGCCGCCGCCATGGAATGGTTTCCATCCCCTGTAGCGAACACCACCATGGGACAGCTTGCATCCACCCCATAGCGTTCTTCAAACCGCTTGCGGTCCGCCAGTTCCTGCAATGCGTCCTCAATGGGCTGGGTTTTCTCCCCCGCAGGAATCCACCATCCAGTTACAGCCCCGCCCTTTTGCATCAGGGGGGTGGAATAGCAGGCTGGCTGACCTTCCACCTGTTTGCGGGCCAGCCCAAGAATCTTATCCTCCGGGTCGTCCATCAAAAGCAGGATATGGGGCAGTTCCAGACTTGCACCCTTACGCACTGCCATCCGGGAGGGAATCCGCTCCTGTACCGTGCGTTCGGTGGGACGGATGGCGCTGATGGAACCCTCCTGATAGTCATAGGCTTCCAAATCAAAGCCCATCACAAGGCCGTACCGACGCTGGTTGGTTCCGTCCAGCTGTCGCTCCACCACCATGATACCAGCACCAAACTGGGCAAGTACCCCCTCCTTCTGGTATGCCTCCATCCGGCTGTGAATGGTCTGGATTTTCTCCTCAATGCCCGGCTGTTCCAACTGGTACTCCGGCAATATCAGACGCAGGGTGGAGGGTGCTTGCCCCACCTGTTCTTCCACCTGTTGCCAATATTCCGGCTGGGAGGTATATTGGTCGCAAGCCACCACCGCCCATTGTTGGAGGTTCACCTCCTTGGATGGAAGCATCATTTCAATTGGTTTTGCGTATTGGCTCATCTGCCCCTTCCTTTCCTTGCGTCTTTCCACACTGGGTTTCGCTTACACTTAAATCCTAATTTTAGGGAATCAGCCGTACCCGGATGACCCCAGGTGTGGATTCCAGCCGTTCAATCTCTCCCAGTTCCGGCTTCTGGGCCAGGTCTGCCACCAGATAGCCGAATTCCTTGCCCTCTGCCTGCTTAAAGGTTTGCACTTTCATGCCCTCC
Source organism: Candidatus Allofournierella pullistercoris (assembly GCA_018883715.1). Taxonomy (GTDB): domain Bacteria; phylum Bacillota; class Clostridia; order Oscillospirales; family Ruminococcaceae; genus Allofournierella; species Allofournierella pullistercoris. Next base: position 10,615 of record JAHLFP010000047.1, read on the forward strand.
AGCAACTGGTCTGCGGGTACACCCTTGCTCAGCACACAGATGCGGGGCAGGTCGGTTTTCTCACCAATACTGCATGGAGGGAAATTCACCGAGTGAACCAGATTGCCCTGTTCCACATATTCCTTAATCTCATCCACCGCCATGCAGGCACAAACATCCTCTGCTTCCTGGGTGGATGCACCCAGGTGGGGCAGTACCAGCACGCCCTCTGCCCCCGCTACTGTGGGATTGGGGAAGTCGGTCACATATCGTCCCAATTTCCCCTCCTGCAAGGCACGAACAACCGCCTCTTCATCCACCAGTTTATCCCGGGAGAAATTCAAAAGCACTGCATTGGGCTTCATGGTATCCAGCACCTGCTGGCTAATCATCCCTGCATTGTCCGCAAGGAGGGGCAGATGCAGGCTGATGAAATCCGACTGAGCATACAGCTCTTCCGGACTGTCCAGCAGTCGAACCGCCGGGTTCAGTCCGGGAATTTCACCCTGGGGCAAAGGCAGGGTGTAGCCCCGCACTTCCATGCCAAGGGCCACCGCCGCATTGGCAAGTTTAATACCAATGTTGCCAAGCCCCACAATGCCCAGCCGCTTGCCTACCAGTTCAAAACCAGCAAACTGCTTTTTGGCCTTTTCGGTTTCTGCGGCAATCTGGGCAGAATCCTTGTGGGAATGCACCCAGTCCATACCGCCTAGCAAATCCCGGCAGCAGAGCAGCATTCCCGCCAGCACCAGTTCTTTTACCGCATTGGCATTGGCACCAGGTGTATTGAACACCACAATGCCCTGCTGGGCACAGCGTTCCAGCGGAATGTTATTTACGCCGGCACCCGCCCGTCCAATGGCCAGCAGCTGAGACGGCAGGGCGGTTTCATGCAGGTTTGCACTGCGCACCAGTGCAACCTCTGCCTGCTCCAAAGGAGCGTCCAGTTCATAGCCCTCTCCAAATCGTTTTAGTCCCACCTGGGCAATGGGATTCAAGCATGCAACCTTCATCGCTATATCCTCCCGTCAGCGGTTTTCCCGCTCAAACTGTTTCATAAATTCCACCAATGCCTCTACCCCTTCCAGCGGCATAGCATTGTAGATGGAGGCCCGCATTCCGCCCACAGTTCGGTGTCCTTTCAGGTTTACAAGTCCCTTTTGAGCGGCCTGTTTTACAAAATCCGCATCCAGCTGAGCATCCCCCGTCACAAAGGGAACATTCATCCAGGAGCGGTCCTGGCGGCGTACGGTGCCCTTGAACAGCTTGCTTTCGTCCAAGAAGTCATACAGTACGCCTGCCTTATAGCGGTTTTTCTCCTCCATGGCTTTCAAGCCACCCTGTGCTTCAATCCACTGGAACACTTTTCCGCAGATGTAAATGCCATAGCAAGGGGGCGTATTGTACAAAGAGCCATTTTCCGCATGGATGTGATACTGAAGCATGGTGGGGACGGTTTCCGGCAAATCGGTGCGGATTAAATCCTTGCGGATAATCACCACAACCACACCAGCAGGGCCAATGTTTTTCTGTGCACCTGCAAACAGCAGGCCATAGCGGTTCACATCCACCGGCTGGGACAAAAAACAGGAGGACACGTCCGCCACAATGGGCTTACCCTTGCTGTCCGGCAGCTCCCAAAACTTTGTGCCGTAGATGGTGTTGTTTTCACACAGATATAAGTAATCCGCTTCCGGGGTCAGATTCAGATTGGAACAATCCGGAATTTCGGAAAAATTCTGCTCCTGGCTGGATGCCACTGCCGTAGCTTTGCCAAATTTCTTGGCTTCCTGCCATGCCTTTTTTGCCCACTGTCCCGTGATAATATAATCTGCGGCTCCCTGCTTCATCAGGTTCGTGGGCACCATGGCAAACTGCTGGGAAGCCCCGCCCTGCAAAAACAGTACCTCATATTCATCCGAAAGATTCAGAAGTTTGCGCAGGTCTTGTTGTGCCTTGTCGATAATTCCCTGGAACACGCTGGAGCGGTGACTCATCTCCATCACACTCATGCCACATCCCTGATAGTCCAGCATCTCCTTAGCAGACTGCTCCAGCACCTCTTGCGGTAACATAGCTGGCCCTGCCGAGAAATTATAGACTCTGCTCATTCTGCTCACTCCTTTGATTTATAATTTTATTACTTTAGCTTAATAACAGACTATCACAATATTCAATTTCTGGCAAGTGCAGATTTCCACAATCATTTTTTCATTTATGGACACTTCTTCGCCATTGTGTACATAGTAGCTGTATTCTGTCTTTGCATAACGAACAGTTTAAAAACAAAAACCACCCGATAAGCGGGTGGTTTTTACTCGTCAGGAAAAATCGGAAAAGCTGAAAGCAGTTACAGATGAAATAGGTTCTCCACCTGGAGCTGCACTCAGTTTGGCTGAACTTTTGTAATTTTTATTCTTACGCAATTTCCAAATCAAGGAAATTAAGATAAAAAGACAAGCATTTTAGAGCGACACTCGTTCAATGTTACTGTAGGACTGTACGATGCTGACAACCACACTTTGTACTTCTTCAAACTGGATACATAGACAGATAAAAGACGGCCAACCGTATCGTATCAGGCGGGCCGTCTCTCATCATTTCTTTTAAAACATCACATTTGCCTCAAAAACTGGAACCTGCTGGTCGTTTTCCATCTTATGGGCGGTAAAATACCAACTTTTGTCCGCAAGCTGTGCCCGGTGGATTTGGCCTTTTTCCCCTGCTTTCAGCTCTCGGTGATAGCTAATCCGCATGGCACGCACCGACTCTTTCCATAGCAGTTCCTGGGGCAATGCGTCACAGCAAAGGTCTGCATAACGGCTGTTGTTCATGTGCCCGTTCCAGTCACAATAGGTGTAACTGGCGCAGATGTCGTCCACCTTGCTGGTCTGCTCAGCTTTTTCAATCACAAGGGGCAACTCCTGGGGAAGACTTGCTTCAAATTGCAAGGTGGCAATCTCCTCCGGGGGACGTCTGAGAATCCGTCGGCTTTCCACATCCACCAGTACCCAGCGGCTATCCACAAGTCCCAACTGCTCCCCTGTTGTGGCATCCGTCACGGTGGTGATACGCTTATAGGTGGCTCGTTTTTGCATCTCCGGCTGAGTTGTAATGTGGAGCGTCTGCCCATAGCAAGGAACTTGCTCCCATTGGAAGGCCACCTTCACCATTAAAAAGGCCAGTTGATGCTGGTTGTAAAAGGCTCTGTCCAGTCCCATGGCTTCACAGTGGGCGGTGGCCACCTGCTGGGTCAAACGCAGAAGCACACCGGGCAGAATACGCCCATTCCAGTCACAGTCAATCTCGCTGAGGGTGTGGGTCATGGTATAGGATGTCAATGATTCCATGCAAATTCCTCTCCTTCTGTTCTCTTGCTCTTTACTATTGTACCACACAATATTATCTTTGTACAATCTTCCTTGCAAAAAAGAAAACAGGCCGCCCCGTATAGGACAGCCTGTTACCAGAAAAATTAATACATTTCCCTGCGTTTTTTACGTCTGCGGCGACGCCAAACATTAAAGCAGGTCATTGCCAGCGCCAGAATCAAAAAGACAGGTACAACCCATCCGCCGCCTTCTTCATCATAGCTTTTCATGTCGCTCCAAGCGGCATCCATGGCGGCGTTGATTTCATCCGGCAGAACGGTGAATGCTTCGGTATTTGCCAGAACCTCTGCACTGGGGTAGGCGATGGGGTTGTTTGCCAGTTCCTCAGGCAACATCTCCCGCACCGAATCCAAGGGAGTGGAATAGCCGATGAACTCGCAGTTTGCAAGTCCCACATCCGGCTCACACAGGAAGTTGATGAACATTTCTGCCGCTTCCTTATTTTGGCTGGTTTTGGGAATGCAGAGGGCATCCACAAAGAAGTTGGTGCCTTCCTTCGGGATAACAAATCCCAAATCCTCATTTTCTTCCATCATGACCAGCGCATCACCGGCATAATAGGGTGCCAGTGCGGCCTCACCACCGCCCATTTTATCGAAGATTTCATCCATTACATAGGCCTGCACCAGCAATTTTTGCTTTTTAAGCTCCTCTGCAATGATGTTCACTTCTTCTACAATTTTGGGGTTCATGCTCATGCCCAGCTTGCGGGCGGCAATGGCAAAGGCATCCCGGCTGTTGTTGAACATCAGGATGGAGTTTGTGTACCGTTCATCCCACATTACGTTCCAGGAATCCGGCTCTTCCTCCACCATGGTCTTGTTGTACACAATGCCAACCACACCCCATGTATAGGGTACGCTGTATGCGTCCTGGGGGTCATAGCTTTGGTGGCGGTACTGCTCGCCAATCATCTGGGCATTGGGAATGTTGGAATAATCCAGGGGTGCCAGCATATCCTCTGCAATCATTTTGCCAATCATATAGTCACTTGGCACGATGATGTCATAGTTGGCTCCGCCGCCCTTCATCTTGGCATACAAGCTCTCGTTGGTGTCGTAGGTGGTGTAGTTCACGTCAATACCAGTGAGCTGCTCAAAGGCTTCCACCACATTCACGCTTTCATCCGAACCATCCGAAATATAAAGACCCCAGTTATAAACATTCAGCTTAACACCTTTGTCCTTGAAACGGGTCCAATCATAATTTGCAGACACCGAGATATCCTCGTTGATGACGATGGTATCTTCTTCTGCTGCGACGGGCAGGGCTGCTGCCCCCACTGCCAGCAACAAGCTGAGCAGCAAACAGGTCAGTCGTTTCATCAAGTTACTCCTTTTTGCCTCAGCGTTTCTCTCTTGCACGGCGATAGCTGCGTCCCTCTACATAGTTGCTCACCAGGATAATCACCAAAATCACCACAAACATAATGGTGGACAAGGCATTGATTTCCGGGCTGACCTTTTTACGGGTCATGCTGTAAATCGCAATGGGCAGGGTTTGCATGGTACCGCTGCTAAAGTAAGAGATCATGAAATCATCAATGGAATAGGTCAAACAAATCAAAAATGCAGACAGGATTGCGGGGGTCAATTCCGGCAGAATCACCTTAAAGAAAGCCTGCTTGGGACTGCATCCCAAATCCAGTGCCGCCTCGTACAAACGCACGTCCATCTGGCGCAGTTTGGGGGACACGTTAAAGATAACATAGGGTACGCAGAAGGTGATGTGGGCAATCAACAAGGTTCCCAGACCGAAAATATTTTCCGGCAAAATCTGCAAAAACTCCGGAATTGCGGGCTGGCTGTTAAACCAATGGGCAAAGTTCACATACACCACAAACAACAGCATCAAGGAAACACCGGTGATAATCTCCGGGTTTACCACCGGCATATAGCTGATGGTATTGATGGCGCTTTGCATCCGCTTACCCATGCTGTTAATGCCAATGGAAGCCATCACACCAATCAGGGTGGCAACGGTTGCGGCCACAATGGCCACAAACAAGCTGAGCATCAAGGCATCCAGAATCATGCTGTTCTGAAACAGGCTTTTATACCATTTCAGGGTAAATCCGGTAAAGACGGTGCGGCTTTTGCTTTCATTGAAGCTGAAGGCAATCATAACCGCAATGGGAATATACAAAAAGGAAAAAATCAGACATACATATGCCTTTTGCAGTCCACGCAGATGGGTACTTTTCATCAGACCACACCCTCCATATCTTCATCATCAAAACCGTTTGTAAAGCTCATGCACAGCAGAACAATCACCATCAGCACCAAACTCATGGCACTGCCCAGATTATAGTTGTAGCTGTTGCCCAGGAATTGCAGTTCAATCAAGTCGCCAATCAGCATATTGGAACCGCCACCCAGCATACGGCTGATAATAAAGGTGGACACGCTGGGCACAAATACCATGGTAATACCGGTGGCAATGCCCGGGCCGGAAAGGGGCAGTAGAACCTTCCAGAAGGTTCGCATGGTACCTGCACCCAAATCCTGTGCCGCCTCGATGATGCTGTTATCAATCTTGGTCATAACGGTGTACAGGGGCAGAATCATATAGGGCAAGAAGTTGTATACCATGCCCAGAACCACTGCACCCGAGGTGTTAATCATCTCGAAAGGGCCGATTCCCACAAGGCCCAAAAGCCGGTTGATGATACCGTTGTTCTCCAAAAGGCTCATCCAGGCGTAGGTGCGAAGCAAAAAGTTCATCCACATAGGCAGCATGACCAGCATCAGCATAATCTTCTGCTTGGAAGCCCGCAGCCGGGATAGATAAAACCCAACTGGAAAACTGAGGACAAGACAAATCACGGTGGCAATAGCCGCCAGAATCAAACTGCGGGCAAAGACCGAGCTGTACCGTCCAATGGTCATAAGATTTTCCAGTGTGAACTGACCAGATTTATCCGTCAAGGCATAATACACCACAATACACAAAGGTGCGGCGATGAACAACACCATCCAGATTAAATAAGGTGCGGACAGACTTTTTTTGCGAATCATAACTCAGCCCTCCGCCCGACGCATGATGTGGATTTCATCCGGGCCGATTCTCATGCCAATCAGCTCGCCCTTCTGGCTTGCCTGGGTGGAATGGATAATCCACTCATACCCGGCCTGCTCCACATGCATCTCATAATGAACACCTTTGAAGATAACGTCCTTCACCACACCGGTGAGCTGACCCTGAATGGCGGGCACCACCTGAATATCCTCAGGGCGTACCACCACCTGCACCAGCTCGTTATGGGCAAAGCCTTTATCCACACAAGTGAATTCATTGCCTGCAAACTCCACGCAGAAATCCCGGAGCATAATGGCGTCAATGATGTTGCTTTCGCCGATAAAGGAGGCCACAAAGGCATTCTCCGGCTCGTTATAAATATCAATGGGACTACCAATCTGCTGGATATTGCCGTCCTTCATAACCACCACGGTGTCGGACATGGTCAATGCCTCTTCCTGGTCGTGGGTAACATAGATAAAGGTAATATCCATGGCCTGTTGCAGACGCTTCAGCTCCAGCTGCATCTCTTTGCGCAGCTTCAGGTCCAGTGCGCCCAGCGGCTCGTCCAGCAGCAACACTTTGGGATGATTTACAAGTCCTCGGGCAATGGCAACACGCTGCTGCTGACCGCCGGACAGGTTGGTGGTGCTGCGGCGCTCAAAGCCTTTCAGGCCCACAACCTCCAGCATTTCCAGCACACGAGAGCGAACCTCTTTTTCATCCATCTTTTTCAAACGCAGACCAAATGCCACGTTTTCGTACACATTCAGATGCGGGAACAAGGCATATTTCTGGAATACCGTGTTCACCTGTCGTTTGTATGGCGGCAGGTTGGTAATATCCTGGCCATTAAAAAAAACATTGCCGGATTTCGGCTGTTCAAATCCACCAATAACACGGAGTGTTGTTGTTTTACCGCAACCAGACGGCCCCAAAAAGGTAACAAACTCCTTGTCGTGGATGTCGAGGGAAAGCCCGTTTAACACCGGTTCTCCATCAAAGCCTACCACAATGTTTTTCAACGATACAATTTCATTCATTTACATGCATCCCCCTTTGCGGAATTTTCTGCGGTTTTATCCGCAGTCAGCGCCAATTATACCGCCCCGCAAAAGGTTTGTTACACTGTCTTGCAAGCAAGCAGCTACAGCGGTACATACAACGCCAAATTTGCCAATACAAACTTCCAGCCGGTTCAGCGAATCCATCTTCGCAGAAAACCGGCCCTTTTGATTAAGTACGACGTCTATACTCCATTATGTAATACACAAGTTGTACTATACAATTTTCCAATCATAATGTCAAGCAAATTTCCGTAAAAAACATGGAAATTTCTGAATATTTTGCGGTAAGACGGAAATTTTCCGGTTTTATCCTGCACCTTTTCAAAAATCCTCGTGAATTCTCTGATTTTCTCTTTCTAGCTTTAATTTCCAAAAAACAGAAACCCGGGACTGTTTTCGGCCCGGGTTTCTATGTATCGCCGCAATCAATTAGACATCTTGCTCGTACTGTTCCTGCTCTTCCACAAGCAGTTCCCATTCCTCGTATCGCTCTTGTTGCAAGGCTCGTTTTTCTTCCATTGTATCGCATTTTTGCTGTAAAAGCTGGTGGTCCCGAAGCACATCGGGCTGTACCATCTCCTGTTCCAGCTGGGCAATTTCCTCGGTCAGGGTTTCAATTTCCTGCTCCACCGCCCGGATACGGTTGCGCAGTTCCGCTTTTCGTCTGCGCTGTTCCTTGCCGTAAGCAGGTTTTGCGGCGGGCTTTGGCTCTGTGGACTGGGGCTGTGCCTGTTCCTTTTCCTGGGTTCTCTGCATCAGCTTTTCATAGCTGGGATAGACAGTTCCAACCCCGTCTTCCACATACAGGATAGGACAGGCCAGACTGTTCATCAGGTAACGGTCATGGGTGACCATAATCAGCGTTCCCTCATAGTCCATCAGGGCACGGGTCAGGCTTTCTCTTGTAAAGATGTCCAGGTGGTTGGTAGGCTCGTCCAAAAACAACAGATTGGGACGCTCCAGCACAATCTCTGCAAAGCGCAGGCGTGCCTGCTCACCGCCGGACAGCTGGCTGCACTGTTTGAATACATCCTCTCCCCGGAAGCCAAACCGTGCCAGATGACTGCGCACTTCCAGTTCGGTGAACCGGGGCCATTTATCCCAGATTGCATCAATCACACGGCCAAACCGGCGCATCTGCTGCTGTTCAAACACGCTGGGCTTTGCACCTGCCCCTAGCCGTACCATACCGCCGGAGGGTCTGCGTTTGCCGCTGAGTACCTGCATCAAGGTGGATTTACCCGCACCATTGGGGCCTGCAATTACAAGCCACTCTCCCCGCAGTACCTGGGTGGACAGGTTCCGAAGCAGGGTGCGCTCCTCCATCTGGATGGACAAGTCCTTTAATGTGACAAGCTCCTTGTAGGGTGCAACATCAAACTCAAACCGAAATTCCAGTGGCTGGCGGTAAGTCCGGGGCTTTTCGGTAATCTCCATCTTCTCCAGCTGTTTGCGGCGGCTCTGAGCCATTTTGGTGGTGGAAGCACGCACCAGATTCCGCGCAATGTAGTCTTCCAGCTTCTGCACCTTTGCCGCATCCGCTTCATACTGCTTTTGTTGCAGGGCAACAGCGGCCTCTTTCTGGGGCAGATAGGCAGAAAAATTTCCCTTATAGCTGGTCAGGGTATGGGATTCCACCTCCCAGATGCGGGTACAAATGGCATCCAGGAAATACCGGTCATGGCTTACCACCAGCACCGCACCTGCATAGCCCTTCAGGTATTGTTCCAGCCATTCCATGGTGGCAAAATCCAGATGGTTGGTGGGCTCGTCCAAAATCAGAACATCCGGTCGCTGTAACAGCAATTTTGCCAACCGCAACCGGGTGTTTTCTCCACCAGAAAGCACTGCCACGCCCTTGTCATAGGTTTCCGGGCCAAAACCCATACCACTTAGCACCTTTTTAATCTGGATGTCCATGTTATAGCCATCCGCCGCATCCACCACCGCAGAAAGCTGGGCGTGTTGCTCCAGAAGCTGAGGGTCGTTGGGTGCCTGTTCCAGCTTACGCTCCAGAATCTGCATCTGGGCCATGGCTTCCAGCACCGGCTGGTAGGCTCGGCGCATCTCTCCATACACATCCAGATTGGGGTCAAGCTGGCTGTCCTGTTGCAGATAGCCCAATGTGGCCCGTCGACCTCGCTGGTACTCCCCTTCATCGGGGATATATTCTTCGCAGAGAATCCGCAGCAGGGTGGTTTTTCCTGCTCCGTTTTCGCCCACGATGCCAATCCGCTCACCCGATTCCACCATGGCATTCACATCTTGCAGTACCACGGTATCCCCAAAACTTTTTCCAATGTTTTGTAATGATAACAGCATTCTTAACTCGTTTGCTCCTTTTGTTTCAGCTGACCATCCAGCCAGCGTTCCATATCCTGATACACCTGTTCCCGGTTTGTCTCGTTGAGCATCTCATGTCGTCCGCCGGGATAAAGGGTAAGCTCCACCTGCTTCACACCTGCTTTGCGAAGCATTTGGACCACCTGCTTGACCCCTTTTCCATAGCCACCCACCGGGTCCGCATCCCCTGCAAACAGCCAGATGGGAAGGTCCTTGCGCACTTGGGCCGCCCACTGGGGCTTGCTTACCCGGCGAAGGGTGCAGAACAACTCATGAAATCCGTTTGCGGTAAAGATAAAGGTACATTTTTCATCCTGCATGTACTGCTGCACCACCTGTTCATCCCGGCTGATCCAGTCAAAACAGGTTTTAGGGTGCTTAATCTTCTTCAGATACGCTCCAAACGCCATCACGTTCAGCAGTTTTGCAGTGTGGCCCTCTCCTTTATAGCGCGCCATCATCCGGCTGAGCCAAATCGCAAAGGGCAGGGCGGGATTCGGCCCTGCTGTTCCGCTTAAAATCAAGGCATCCAGCGCATCCGGGTACTGCACCGCAAACCAGCGGGCAAAAAAGCTTCCCATGCTGTGCCCCAGCAGGATAACCGGCAAACCGGGATACCGGGCCCTAACCATCTGGTTCACCCGGTACAAATCTTTTAAGACATAGACCCGTCCATCCTTGCCAAAATAGCCATTTGGCTTGTCCTGTCCGCTGGTTTCTCCGTGACCCAGATGGTCGTTGCCAAACAGGATGAATCCCCGCTGTGCCAGGTATTCTGCCAAAGGACGATACCGCTGGATGTACTCGCACATGCCATGGCTAATCTGAATCAGCGCCCGGGGCTTCACCTGCGGCACACTCCAGATAACTCCGGACAGGGTGTCCACCCCATTGCTACTTTTAAGACTGATGCTTTCGGTGTTTAACTCCCACATTTTGCAGTTCGTCCTCCTCCATCACAATGGCATACAAATCCCGCAGTTGGGTAATGGTGTAGGTGGGTTGTACGCCCTCCGGTGCAGGCTGGTTGATGAAATTACACCAGCAGGTGGCAATATCCGCATTTTGACCACCCTTTATGTCTGCACTCAGGCTGTCGCCCACCATCAGCACCTTGTCCCGTCGCTCCACGCCCATGGTTTTCAAGATATGGTCAAAGAAACGGCGATTGGGCTTTTCGTATCCCACCTGTTCCGACACAAATACCTCATCCATATATTGCCCTAAGCCGGACAGTTCTAATCGCTGTTTCTGCACCTGGGTCACTCCATTGGTGGCTCCCACCAACGTTGCCACCTCGGACAGCTCCCGTACCACCTCCAGCGCTCCGGGCATGGTTTCTGCTCCCTCTGCCAGACGCTGGAGGAAATAGCGGTTCATCTGTGCAGGATTACAGGGGGCTTTCAGCTGTTTGCAAAAGCGGGCAAACCGCTCCACCAGCAGTTTATCCCGCTTGATTTTGCCCTGTTCCATTGCCGCCCAAAGACCTTTATTAATCTCTCGGTACAGGCTTTTTGCCTGCTCATCACAGGGCAGTTCAAATTCACGCAGGGTATCTTCCAGGGCATTTTCCTCAGCCCGGTCAAAATCCAGCAGTGTACCGTCCAAATCCAATAAAACACAATAATAATATGCCATGGGTTCTTGCTCCCTATTTTATAAAATTGCATGTATATGCCGTAAACTGTACCGCCATGCAGGACGGTTGTTTTGTCATGTTCCATTATCTCCCATTCCCGGCACTTCGTCAAGCAGATTGTGAAAAAGCAAACGCAGGATAAAAGACCTGCCACAAGCGGCAAGCCTCTTATCCTGCATCTGGTTTTAGGCCATGACTATCTCATAGCCGGGGTTTTCCTGTGACTGGTCGCTGTCGCAGTCGCAATCCGGAATATCGGAATCGGAACAAGGGTTCTCTGTTTCACAGTCGTCCTGCACTTCGCAGTTGGTGTCTGTGCCACAGCCACAATCCTGCTCTTCCTCGCTGTATGCCACTGGATCGCCCCAGTCAAAATCATAGTAATCCACACTGCCGTCGGTTACGTCATGGTCCCCAACAATGCTGGTCATTCTTCTCCAGTTGGGGCATGCCCTTTCTTCCATCAATGAAAACACCTCCCTTGGCCTTACTGTATGCACAAGGAAGGTGTGATGTGTCAATTAGTAATCAAATTCCCCTTTGACGGTTCGCTGGAACAGCTTTGGCAGGCACTCGTGTACATCCTTGCCTTCGTACAGCATGTCGTACACCGCCCGGCAGATGGGCAGTTCCACCTGATTTTGGCTTCCCAGCTCCACCAGTGCTTTTACGGTGGAAGCACCTTCTGCCAGATGGTCAAAGTGCTCCCCTTTCACAAAGCTTTCTCCAAACCGGCGGTTGTGGCTGTGGGCGGAAAATAGAGTTGCTTCATAATCTCCCAAGTGGCACAGGCCATAGGCGGACAGTTCGTTGCCTCCCATGCTGCGAATCAGACGGGAAATCTCCCGGGCGCCTCGTGCCATCAATGCACCCTTCAGGCTGGTATAGCCAATGCCATCCAGCACACCGGCGGCAATGCCAATCACGTTTTTGGCGGCGGCACCCACCTCGGTTCCAATCAAATCCCGGCCTTTGTACAGCCGAATCAACTCACTGCCCAGTTGTTCCACCACCCAGTCGGTAGTTTCGGGACTCGCAGAATCCACCACCATACAGTTGGGGATTCCCGCAGAGAAATCCTGCACATGCCCCGGACCAACCCAGACAGCAGTCTGGATGGGCTGATGAATCTCCTCTTCCATTACCTGGGTCAGACGTTTGTTGGTGCTGACCTCAATGCCTTTCATGCAAAGGATAAACACCTTACCTGCAATTTCCATCTGTTGCAGCTGGGCAGCAAGCTGGCGCAGATGCTGTGCGCTGATGGAGATAATCACCGCATCCGCCCATTCCATCGCCTGGCCCAAGTCCTGGGTCAAACGCAGGTTTTCCGGCAGGGTAAGATAGGAATTCTTTCTTGTCTCCATCAACTCCTGCATACTGGCAGAGCCAGGACGTCCCCACAACATTACATCGTGGTTGGCGCTGTGATAGCTGGCCAAAAACGTGCCCCAGCGGCCACATCCAAGTACCGTAAGTTTCATAACAAAATCCTTTCTTGGCTTAGGTTTCATGTCCATTGTAAAAGATGCCGCTCATGCGCAATGAGCGGCATCTTGTTTTTATCAAGCCACAGTGAGCTCCATTAGTGTTCAGAACCCAGCTGCTGTTCCCCAGTTTGCTCGGAGGAGGGCTGGGATTCCGGCGCAGGTTCCGGAGTGGGTGCCGGAGTAGGCGCAGGAGTGGATGCCGGGGTTGCCGTGGGCGCAGGGGTCGCCGTAGGTGCGGCGGTAGGTGCCTGTGTAGGCTGGGGGGTGGGGGTTGCTGTGGGAGCCTGGGTGGGCTTAGGAGTGGGTGTTGCGGTAGGCTCCGGGCTGGGAGTGGGGGTGGGTTTCGGGTTTACAGTCAGAGTAAACTCCGCATTGGAAAGCCGTCCATTCACATTGATGGAAATCCGAATGGTGTGCTTACCCACCGACCAACTATCCTGATGGTAGCTTTCGCCAGCACCTGCATCCGAGCCATCCACTGTCCACTGGACGCTGTTGATATCACTACTGCCCACCAGAACCGCATTCAGGGTAAAGGGCTTTTCTTCGGTAATTTCCGCAGAACTGCCCTGCTGGAAGCTCAGCTTCAATTTTGCGCTGAACATAGCGGTTACATTCACATTCTGCTTGAATTTTTTGTCCGTACGGGTTGCGTTGGTGTTGCCATCGCTCCACTTGACAAATTCATAACCCTCGTCGGCCACCGCCTTAACGGTGATGCTGTCCTTGCTGGTCAAATCCTCAAACCGCAGGCTGGTCTTGCCGCTTTCGTCGCCGCTGGTCAGGGTACCACCCACGTTTTTATCCACGTTGTACTGGGCGGTAAAGGCATCCTGTGCCTCAGAGGAAGCGGACTGGCTGTCGCCGTTCTGCCCGGTGCTTCCGGTGTTGGTCTGCTTGCTCCGTTTGGGGATGTTGTTGGTGTCCGGACGACGGTCCTCTGTACCCTCGTAAGCGTGGGTACGGGCATAGTCCATGATGTTGGTCAGGGCATCCTTTTTCAGGTGAATATCCCCGGACTGGTAGTACTGACTTTTGCCGTAGCCGGTGCTTTGATCCAGCAATATCTCAGTAATATCCAAGAACTTCAGGTCCTTTTCTTCACACAAAGCCGCCAGAGCATCGTTCATCTCGTTGATTAACTCCTGGCTGATGTTGGGATACTTGCTGTGGTCCTCCGGCACGGGAGGAATTGCGGCAATGATAATATCAGTATAGGGATAGCTGGACTGGATGCTTTCCAGCGCAGAGGTATAGCTGGAAATGAAGGAATCCACGGAATTGCCCTCATTTGCGTTGTTTGTGCCCATCATCAGCACAATCCGCCGGGGTTTCATCATGGCAATGGCCTGAGGAATGGTGTAGGCGGTTGTATCATTCTGGAAATAGATGGCCGGCTCGGTGGCAAGACGCTGGATGGTCAGCCCCTCTATGCCCAGCACCTGGTCCAGACTCAGCAGGCCATAGCGGTGGTAGCGCTCGGTGTTGGAATCACCCACAAACAGGGTCTGGTCAATGTACTCCTTGCCTGCATCCTTGGTTTCAGCCAATACTGCATCCGGGTACTTGCTTGCATCAAAGCTGTTTTGTACCGTGACCTGACTGGTGGAAGAAGAGCTATCCCCGCTTCCCCCTTTTTGGGACACCAGCACCGCCATCACGGTGGTGGTGACAATCAAGGCCAGCGCACAAATGGCCAGCACTAAAATCGCCTGTTTTTGCTTGTATGTAAGAGAGCGTTTTGGCTCGTTGCCCATGAAAGTTTCTCCTTTTATGTTTGTTTTCTCTCACCCTGCTCAGTCTTGCAGGATAAACTGGGTCAAGGCTTGGCAGTCCTCCGCAAGGAAAATAGGCTGGAAGGGTTCCAGCTCCTGCCGTCCACCATAGCCATACAGCACCCCTGCCGCCGGGACGGCGCAGTCTGCTGCCCCTTTCATATCATCCTTTCGGTCGCCCACCATCAAGATTCTTGCGTTCTGCAATTCCGGGCGAGCCAGCACCTGCTCCATAACCGCAGTTTTTGTGTCCACACTGCTGTCCTGGCTTGCGCCGCCGATGAAGTCAAAGAAAGATGCCAGCCCCTGCTCCTCCAGGATGGGTTCCACCACCACGGTGGGCTTGGACGTTGCGGTGTACAGCCGGATGCCTGCCTCTTTCAGCGTGGTAAGCATCTCCACCACACCAGGGTAAACCTGGCACTGGTGACAGCCTTCCTGCTCGTACTGAGTACGGTAGATGTCCACCATCTTTTCCACCATGGCACTGTCCTGAAAATGTTCCCCAAAACTGCGCCGCAACGGTGGGCCAAGATACCGATTTAGATCCACCTTGCTGGGGTCCAGCCCCATTGCACGGAAGGTATACTCCATGGTTGCCAAAATTCCCGGACTGGAATGAATTAAAGTACCATCCACATCAAACAATACTGCGTCAAATTGAGCCACAAAACACACCAACCTTATTACGCAATTTTGAACATTATACCACTTTTTTCGTCCTCGGACAATGGAACACCCGGTATTTCACAAAAATTATCACAAAAACGCCCCATTTCCCTTACCAAAAAGAAAATGCGGCGTCCATGCTTTTTATCATTTGGAAAAATATTCCCTTGTTGTTCGGATAACCTTGGGGGACAGCCAAAGCACCGCCACCAGGTTGGGCAACGCCATCAGGCCGTTGAAGATGTCACTCCAATCCCAGATAACCTCCAGCTGTGTGACACAGCCGATTACAATGCAGATAAGATACAGCGCCTTGTACACCGGAACGCCCTTGCTGCCAAACACATATTCCACCGCCCGCTCCCCGTAATAGCTCCATCCAAGCAGGGTGGAAAAGGCAAATAGCAGAAGGCTCAGGGCAATCAGGCCACCACCCAGCGGCCCAAACACCGTGCGGAAGGCATCTGCCGTCAAGGCCGCACCGTTGGGCAGGGTGTGGATCAGTCCCTGTCGCTGGGCAAGGGCATACCGTGGGGTGTCATAAACACCGGAGCACAAAATTGCCAGGGCGGTGAGCAAGCACATGAACAAGGTGTCCACCACCACCTCAAAAATACCCCACATCCCCTGTTCCACCGGATGCCGGCCGGAAGCGGAGTTCGCCATCACCGAAGAGCCAAGCCCAGCCTCGTTGGAACTGACCCCTCTTGCAACCCCAATCCGCAGGGCCTGTTGCACCCCATAGCCCGCCACACCGCCAGCCCCGGCTTGCCAGGAGAAAGCCTGGGTCCAGATAAGGCGCAGTACATCCGGGATGGTGCGCCAGTTCACCGCCACCACCCACAGTGCCGCAAGGGTATACAGCACCGCCATAAAGGGAACAATGGCCTCGGTCATCCGGCTGATACGCTGGATGCCGCCCTGGATGGCAAACCCCACCAGCAGGGCCACCGCCACCCCGGTGAACAGGGGCGGAATCTGGAATGCGTCCTCCAACCCGGTTGCAATGGAGTTGGCCTGTGCCATATCCCCCATGCCAAGAGAACCCAGGATGCACAGCACCGAAAACAGCACCGCCAGCCAGCGGCAGTTTAGCCCCTGCTGGATGTAAAACATCGCCCCGCCAATGGGTTGCCCCTGCTTATCCCTGCCCCGGTAGAGGCCCGCAAGGACATTTTCTGCATATCCGGTCATGGCGCCAAAAAAAGCGGAAATCCACATCCAGAACACCGCACCCGGCCCACCTGCCGCCAAAGCGGTGGCCACCCCTGCAATGTTGCCCGTCCCAAGGGTGGCGGCAAGGGCGGTGCAGGCGGATTGAAAACCGGAGATTCCCTTGCCCTCCCCCTGCTTACGTCCGCTCCAGGCGGTGGCAATGGTGGCATTCCACCAGAGTTTCAGGTGGCGAACCTGAAAAAACCCAGTAAGAACCGTAAACCAGATGCCCGCCACCGCCAGCAAAAAGATGGTGGCAGGCCCCCAGGCAAAATAATGCAGAGTGGTGTGCAGATGGTCAAAAAGTACTGTCAGCTGGTTCATAGGCCGCCTCCTTTGTGGTTGTTGTACAACCTATGAGGGAGGCGGCGGAAAAAGAACCCGATGAGCGCAGACTTTTAAAAACCACGCCAAGAACGGGTGCGGTTATACACCCATTCTTATACAAAAGTCAAGAGCATTTTATAAAAATATTTCAAACCAACTCGTGGTGTGTTGTCAGAAACAAAAAAGAGGACAGACTTCTCCAAACGAAAAGTCTGTCCTCTTGACAGTTTGTTATGAACCTTTAATTGCTTTCATAAATAGTTCATGCTTTAAATTATGCACTAGCTTCAGCGGTTGTGAAGCATCGCCAGAGAAAGGCTTCTTCAATCAAGAAAGACATTGATTAAATTGGAAATAGGTTCTGGTTAATAATCTGTTCACCTTGCACTTTCTCACTCCCGTCCGGATTATAGCCAGTGGTCAAGAAGGGTTTCGTTAGCGTCTTGAACGCTTCCCTTGAGAAACTTATCAAATATCAGGAACAGGTGTATCCAAGAATTGTTCACCTTGCACTACCTCACTCCCATCCGGATTTTACACCTCCGGATTATCCAAGTGACTACCGGGGATGATGTCATTGCCGTGTCCGCCTATTGCGCCACCCTCGGAGAAAACAGGTTCCGGAGTCGCTACCGGTTCAGGCACCGGCGTAGGAGCCGGAGTCGGAGCTGGAGTGGGCACCGGAGTAGGTGCTGGAGTTGCTTCCACCACAGGTGCGGGTG
>JAHLFP010000048.1 GCA_018883715.1 Candidatus Allofournierella pullistercoris
TTACCTGCGAATACAGGTTTGAGATTTGCTTCGCTTTCAGCGAACATCTCGGCAAAGCTCATCTCTTCACGGATTTCTTCACTCATACTGTTAAGTACCTCCTCAATTATAGACGATGGCGTGGAAGCCCCGGCTGTTACGGCCACTGTATCCACACCCGCAAACCACTCCGGCTTTAACTCGCTGGCTGTTTCCACCGTCACGGCCTTTGTGTGTTTTGCAGCGACTTTTACAAGCTTTTGGGTATTGGAAGAATGATGACCACCAATGACGACCATTAAATCGCATTTTTGGCTGAGGTCTTCCGCCTCCTGTTGCCTCGTCCACGTCGCATTACATATTGTATCAAAAATTTCCGCCTTTGTATACCCCTTTTTTATAAAGGTTGTACACTCTAACCATTTTTCTACCTGAAATGTGGTTTGAGCCACTACAATTACACCATTTTGCTGATTTTTCGACCCTTTCCACTGCTTTAATTCGTCTAAATCGGCAAACACAAAAACTTCGCCATTTGTGTGTCCAACGATGCCTTTTACCTCTGGATGGCTACTATCACCTGCCACCAAAAGTGCCTTGCCTTCCTGGCTTGCTTTGCGGGCAATTTTATGAATTTTGGACACAAAGGGGCAGGTTGCATCGTGGTATTCCAGCTTTTCCTCTGCCAGCTTGTTGTAGATATCGGCAGGGACTCCGTGGCTTCGGATGATAACCTCATAGCCCTGGGGCACCTGCTCCAGGCTGTCTGCGGTGACAACGCCTTTGTTTTCCAAATCCTGCACACACTGGGGATTGTGAATCAGCGGCCCAAGTGTGGCAACCTTGTGACCCTGCTTGACAAGGTCATAGGTCAATTTTACCGCCCGGTCCACCCCAAAGCAGAATCCGGCGGTTTTTGCCTTGATGATTTTCATAAGGCTTCTCCTTTATGTTTCTTCGGTCAGAAATGATGCTGGTCGTACAGCGCTTCCCAGGCCTCTAACAGCTCCTGTTTTGCGGCACGCAGCTTGGCGGCACTTTTCTGCTCGCCCAAATCAAGATGTTCCGCCGGGATGGGTTTACCAAAGCAGACCCGCACACGGCTGAACAATTTCATTGTACCATGCTGATAGATGATTCGGCAAGGAATCATTTCCACCCCGGCCTGGCTGGCAACCACAAAGGCACCACTTTTCACCTTACCCAGTTCCCCGGTTTTGGAGCGGGTTCCTTCCGGGAAAATCAGCATTCCCTGGCCTTTTTTCACCTTTTCAATGGCCTGTTCCACCACCTTGGTATCCCCTTTGCCACGCTCCACACCAAAGACTCCCACATTTCGGAACATCCAGCTGAGAAGGGGGTTGATGTGGAACAGCTCATCCTTTGCCATAATCAGCATACGCTTGCCCCAGTACCGGGCAATGACGATAAACACCGGGTCGATGGCAGAGATATGGTTGGAAGCCAGCACAAAGCCTCTGCCGTCCTTGGGCAGGTTTTCCTTGCCAATCACCTGGATGCGGAATCCCAGGTGCCACAAAAGCCAAGCACCTGTCACAACAAATGCATAAAACACGGCTTACTCCTCCTTTGCCTGGCCCTGTGCCACCCGCTGGAGAATCAAGTCCCGCAGGGCGGTAAAGCTTTGCTCAAAATCCAGATCGCTGGTATCCACCAAAACCGCATCCTCGGCACGGCGCAGGGGTGCTTCCTTTCGGTTCATGTCCTGCTCGTCCCGCTGTTCGATATCCTTCAGCACGGTTTCAAAGGTGGCCTGCTCTCCCTTCTGTTCCAGCTCCAGAAGGCGCCGTTTGGCACGGGCGGTGGCGCTGGCGGTCAGGAAGATTTTCAGGGTTGCGTTGGGCAAAATAACGGTCCCAATGTCCCGTCCATCCATCAAAACGTTGTGGCTCTTTGCCATGTTACGCTGTAAATCCAGCAAAAATGCCCGCACACTGGGATAGGCGGCCAAGGCGCTGGTGGCCATTCCCACCTGCTCCTGACGGATGGCCTCGCTTACATCCTCGCCACAGAGCAGTACCCGCTGGGCACCGTCCTGATAGCGCAGTTCAATCTGAATTTGATTCAACACCGACTCCACCTGCTGGCAGTCGCCAGGGTTCAGCCCCGCACGCAGTACATACAAACCGATGGCACGGTACATTGCGCCGGTATCCACATATACATAGCCCAGTTCTTTGGCTAAACGCTTGGCCAGGGAGGACTTGCCTGCCCCGGACGGCCCATCAATGGCAACAGAAATCATGGTTCTTACTTCCTTTTTCTTGCTTTTTTAGCATTCATCAAAATGCGCGGCTACCGCCTGGGCAGTGCTCCAGGCAATTTGCAGGTTGTATCCCCCGGTATAGGCATCCAAATCCAGCACCTCACCGGCAAAAAACAGACCGGGGCACAGCTTGGACTGCATGGTTTTGGGGTCCACCTGCTTCACATCCACCCCGCCGGAGGTAATCACCGCATGGGCCAAGTCCCCACGGCGGCTTAAGGGAATTTCCCAGTGCTTCATCAGGTGTACCAAGGTACGGCGCTGTTCCCGGGTAATCTGGTTGGCCTGGGTGGCAGGGTTTACACCCCAGCGCTGTACCATCACCGGTTGCATGCTGGAGGGCAGAAGCTTCACCAGTGCCCCCTGTACGCTTTTTGCGGCAAGCTCGGTGAAATCCGCCGTCACCCGCTTGTACAGCTGTTCCTCATCCAGTGCCGGCTTCAAGTCCACAACCGCTTTCCACTTGTACTTGTTCATGTCTTTCACATAGCTGGACGCCATCAGGGTCAGCGGGCCGGAAATACCAAAATGGGTGAACAGCATCTCGCCCATTTCCTGAAAAACCGCCTTTTTATCCCGGTACAGGGTAAGGGTCACATTTTTCAGGGACAGCCCCATCATCCGGGCACAGTCCGGGTCACTGGACACCATGCTACACAAGCTTGGCACGGTGGGTACAATCCGATGCCCTACCTGTTTGGCAAGCTGGTATCCGTCCCCGGTGGAGCCGGTCACCTGGTAGCTTACCCCGCCGGTGGCAATCAGCACTGCATCTGCATACAGCGTGCGGTCTTTGGTGGTACGCACGCCCACAACGCGGCCATCCTGCACCAGAAGTTCCTTTGCCCCTTCTTCCAGCAGAATCTTACTTCCCTCTGCATACCGGAACAGCGCCTGTCGGATGTCCTCCGCCCGGTCACTCACCGGGAATACCCGGCGGCCCCGCTCGGTTTTCAGCTCCACCCCAAGCTGTTCAAACAGCTCCATGGTTTTGTAGGGTGGAAAGGCATACA
This sequence comes from Candidatus Allofournierella pullistercoris, assembly GCA_018883715.1. Taxonomy (GTDB): domain Bacteria; phylum Bacillota; class Clostridia; order Oscillospirales; family Ruminococcaceae; genus Allofournierella; species Allofournierella pullistercoris. Next base: position 3,280 of record JAHLFP010000048.1, read on the forward strand.
GCGCAGAATACAAAAACCGAGGGTTGGTGCGCACCTGCCGAAGAAAGGTATCCTCGTCGCAATTGTTTGTCACATTACACCGGCCTTTTCCGGTAATCAGCAGTTTTTGACCTGCCTTTGCGGTATGTTCCAGCACCGTCACCTTATGACCACGCTGGCGGGCCGCACCTGCCGCCATCAATCCGGCGGCACCTGCACCCACAATCAAGAGTTCTGCCAATGCTCGTTCCTCCAAACGCTTAAAATAGAAACACCGCTGTACAGCACCAGCAAGGGATGTACAGTGGAAAGATACATCACATAGGTTCCAATCTGGAACGCCGCCACTTCCATGAAGGCAATCATGGCACAGCGCATCAACGCCATCCCCAACAAACCCAACAGGAGAATCCAGGGCAGCCAATCCCCCAGCGTTGCCTTACTTTTTGCCAGCGCCATGGCTTTTTGCACCTGCAAGACTACCGCAAGCACCAAGCCCACCACCAGCAAGGCCACATAGGCATAGCGCACCAGTTCCAGTGCGCCAAATACCATTTTTTGAACGCTGTTGTAATAGGGTGCGTCCTGTCCTGCCGCCGCCGCATGGTTGGTTTTCTGGTGCAGGAAATCCTCCCACACCGCCAGGTCTTCCACCTGCCCAATGCTCCGGATTGTCATGTAAGGCTGGCAGTCCTGGAACGTGATGGTGTGCCACAGGCTGGCCACGGTTTCCTGCAAAACCGGAACAAGGTATTCCATCCGGAACGGCGGTGTAGTGCCTACCCGTTTCCCGCCTTGGCTGGGCAATGCGCCTGTGTCACAAAGCTGGTTGATCTGCTCTGCCACCTGGCTCCAGTATCGGTCCGCCGTTTGGGGACTTTCATAGACCCCCTCCATCCAAGCGGCCTTGCGAATCGCCCAGTAAAAGCTTCCCGCCTGATAGTCGTGCAAGCCCGGATTGCGATAGCTGTTCTGCAAATCCGCATCCTCTTCCAGCCAGTATTCCAGCGGTTGCAACAGCGGTACAGCCTGATACAGTTCCTGTCGCACCTCCTGCGGCACGCTCACCAGCGGCTTCCATTGCTGGGGTTTTACCCGGTTCATGGCACCCATGGCCTCGGAAAAACTGCCAGAGGAAAAATCACTCACGGTAAACACACCGTACACTGCCTGGTTCATGCCGCTGTATGCCCCAATTCCTGCCGCCAATACTCCAAAAGGAACCAGCAGGACAGCGATACGTTTGCACCGCTGTGCAAGGGTTTTCTGCTCCAGAATGGCCAAAATGGCCAGTACCACACCGCCCACCAAGGCAAAGGGCAACAGCCAGATTCCATCCTCACGGCAGAGCCAAGCGGTGGCAAGTCCCACCCCGGCAAGCAACAGCCAGGGCAGACCTTTTTTCAGGGGGCTGTGGACACGCAGTGCATACCCGCACATCCCCGCAAAAAACAGCATACACAGACTGGGGAAGATGTTGTCCCGGTAGACCCGCAGGGTAAAGGCGGCGGTGGTGGCCGGCTGGAAAGCAAGCAGTACAAAGAGAAGCAGCTGGTGCAATCTTCTTTTCAGCAAGGGGCGCACAGCAAAGCTCGCCGCCAGACTGGATAGGCAAACCAGAAACTGTCCCGCCACCAGATAGGGCAGTCCCACAAGGTTGCAAAAGGCCAGCCAGATTGCAAAAAACATATGCTTGGACAGGGTAAGCCAGTCGTATCCGCCCAGCCAGTTCCCTTCCCGGATGCTTACCGCCGCCCGGAACATCAGTTCATCGTCCAGCGGTGCACCATCCACCCAAACATAGGCCATCTGCAACCAGCCAATCAGGCATCTTACCCCAATGACGGCCGCCACCAAAAGCCAAAAGGTTACAGGGCGAATGTCCCGCAAGCCAGCTTGTCCGCCGTGTCGTTTCATACCGCTCTCCTTAACGTTGAATTTTCTCAATGCCCTCAATGAGATAAGCCTGATTTCGGAACACAAGGCTTACCAGCAAACTGAGGTACTTAATGGCGATGGTCAAAATCACAAACAAGCCTGCCATTCCACCGCTGAGCACCAGCATGGTGGTGGTCCAGCCGGTCACCGGCTCTCCCAGCAACCAGACCAGCACGGTGTACATCAGCGCCAGCAGGGTCAACACTGCCATAGCGCAGGAGATACCAAAGCTGATTTTATAACCTGCATCGGTGTAAAGGGCCAGGCTGTCCACTGCCTTGCTCCACCGCTGTTGATTATCCTTGGGCAGACTGCCCTCAAAATGAATGGTCTTACAGGCAAGTCCGCTTGCCGCATAGGCCGCCTTGCGGTAGGGCAGGTTTTCGCTGATGGATTTCACCCGGTTGATGGCACGGCGACTTACAACACGCATGGCATCGCTTTCCAGCTTGTAGGGGGTGTTGCTGAAACCATTGAACACCTGATAGAACATCCGGCTTGCCAGTCTTTGGCTGGTTGGGCTGATGGTCACCACATCAAACCCTTGCAGGGCGGTGGTGTAGGCCTGCCAAATCAGCTGACTGTCCCACTGTAAATCCAGACGGTCAAACTCAAAGACAAAATCTCCAATGGCCGCATCCAATCCCGCATTCATGGCCTGTTCCAGCCCATGGTGCAGGCTCATATTCAGGATGGTCAAGGGGGCCACCGACTGCCTTTTTGCCCATTCCTTCAGCTTGTCCACCGTTTGATCCGAGCAGCCGTCGTTCACAGCAATCAGCTCAAAATGTTCAAAATGTTCCTGCAATCGCTGGGAGAGGGTGCTGAAAAACGGCTCCACCAAATTCTGCTGGTTGTGCAGGTACACCACCGCAGAAACGAAATTCTTTTCTTTTGTTTCAAGTTTCGGCATTGTCCAACACCTCATCCAAATCGTAAACTGTATTGATTTTACCGGACAGCACGCTGACAAAAGCCGGGTCGCTGGTAAACTGCCGCACTACGGTGGGGCGGGAATCATCAATCTCGCTGGCTTTCAAAATCGGCTTCATGCTGAACAGGCTTCCATGGTAGGAAAAGCCGTACTCCGGTTTCAGGTACTTTTCCGCAAGCTGGCGCATCATGGGCCAGGCGCTTTCCGGCTTTGCGGGGCAGAAGTTACAGTTGTACAGCTGCCCCGGCTTGCATCTGCCCCCACTGCGAGCCTGGCAATCAAAGGTAGCAAGGCTCTCATAGCTGGTGGTATGGGGGGTAAAGGTTACACTGGTCAGGCTGTGCAGGCCGGTGCGCCCAAAGGGCATGATGGAAAAAAACGGCCCGTCCATCACCGTAATGCCGGTATGCTTCAATTGGTCGGATACGGTACACAGGATAATTTCACACAGCTCATACTTAATGCGAAAGGGCTCAAACCCCAGCATATGGTGCAGCTCGTTCACCCCTGCATAGGTGGCGTTGAGCAAAAACGGCGCCTGGGCTTTTCGGTCGCCAAACTCCACCTGCCAGGCACTACCCACCCGCTCCACCTTGGCGGGGCGCTGACCAAAGACCAGTTCCACCCGCTCCATCCGGGATAGCTGTTCCAGGAAATACCGTTTTAAAATCTGAGCATCATAGGTGTACTCGGTGGTAAGGAAAGCCCCGTCGCACTGCCCCGGCTTAAAATATTGCTGGGGTGGCACGTCATCGCATCGGATGCCTGAGGCGGCGCAAAAACGGCGGAATTCCCCCGCATTGGTCCAGGAAAAATGGGCACTTGTGGCGTACACCTGGTCAAAGGAGTCCATGATGCAAAAATCATAATCCTTATTAAACCGCTCAAAATAATGGGCACTCTTGATGGCAGTGGAATAACTGCGGGGATAATGGTATCCCATGTGTACCCGGGCTTGGTTGATGTAGGTGGCACGCTGGAAAGGCTCTGCATCCTGTTCCAGCACCAGCACCCGCTGACCCTTTTGCCCACAGCGATGCGCCGCATACAGGCCGTACAGCCCTGCGCCCACAATGATTTTATCGTATACCAAAGGAATCCTCCCTTTCACCTGCCCAGCTACTATTCCGGCTGTCTTACTTCTCCGGATTATACGCTCCGGCAAGGGCGGCGAACAAAATTTTCAACAGGTTCATGTTGCCCTGCACCCCTTTAATTTTGGTGGGGGTTGGCTCATGCTTGGGATAGGCACGCTCCACCGGAACCTCGCAAGCCCGCAGACCCAGCTGGGTTGCACGGATGCTCAGATAGGCAAGCAGTTCATATCCCATAAAAATATCCCGCAGGGGCTTAACCTGGGGATGGCTCAGGTAACAGCGGCTGTAGGCCCGGTACGCGTTGGTGGTATCGGTGAACCACTGTCCCGCCGCCAGACTGATCACAGGCGCATGAATCAGCCGCACCGCCAGATACCGGCTGGGGGGTGTATTCACCGCCTTGCCGCCCCGGATGAAGCGGCTTCCCTGCACCAGGTCGTATCCTTGTTGCAGTTTTTCCAGGAAAAGGGGCACGCTCTCGATGGAGTCCTTGTTGTTACCATCAATGGTCACAACACCCTCGTATCCTCGCTCCAGGGCAAAATCAATGCCCATGCGAAGCTGAGCGCCCTGTTTTCCGGTATCCTGTTTTACAAGCAGGGTGTTGACACCAAGGGCTTTCAGCCGCTCCGGCTCCATGCTTCCATCGGTGGAACCTCCGTCGCAGAGGATGATATCGCAAAGCTGCTCCACACCCACCTCTTTGGCGCGCTCCAACTCCCGCAAAATCCGTTTTCCCTCGTTAATAATAGGAATCAGCAAACAATAAGCGCTCTGTTTTGCAGAAAATTCCTGCCGGGTATGCGCCGGAACACCCGGCTTTTTCTCCACCAATACCATCAATTAAATACCTCCGCAAGATAGGTCAGGCTACGCTCCAGCTCTGCCAGGCCAGCGGCCTTCATTTCCAGGGACACATATCCTTTATATCCCACCGCTTTCAGCATCATGGCAAGCTCCTTGTGCAAAGCACGTGGCTCAATGGGGGCAAGGTACGGCTCGCTGATGTGCACATGGCTTACATATTCAAGGTCCTTGGCAAAGCTATGGGGACGCTCCTGCTGGGCTATCATAGTACCCACATCCAGCGTCACACCCAAACCGGGGCTGTCCACCTCTTTGACCATATCAAAGGCCTCTTGGGTGGTGGTGATAAAGTTGGTGCCATAGATGGGAGGGTTTGCTTCCAGCCCAATGACCATCTGACGCTGAGCGGCCATCCAGCCGATTCGACTTAGAAAATCCCGTCCCATCTGGGGGTCTGCCCCCTCCGGCATGGTGCGGTTGCGGGGACAGCCAAACACCAGATTGCGGCATCGACAACTTGCGCCAAACTCGATGGCACTGCGGGTATAGTCCTCCAGCTCCTTGGCTTGCTGGGCATCAAAGATGTTGCCCTGCTGGCCATACCAGATGCTCTGCATACTTACCACTTCCAGGCCATATTTTTGCTGCATAACCCCAGCAAACAATGCGGCGGCGGCCGGACAGCTGTATGGGTTTTGGGGTACAATGCGGGTGGGAGCAATCTCGATACCGGTATAGCCCAGCTGATGCATCAACTGCCAAACCTGCTCGTCCTCCTGTCCTGTCCATCCAATGTTTGAAGCGGCTCGTTTCATTCCGTCCATCCTTTCATAAAGTCAGCAATACTCTCCAGCTCCTGCTGGGCGGTTTGCAGGTACTGTCCCTCGCCCCCCAAAAGCTGGGCATATTCTGTACGCAGGTCATAGTCAAAGGGTTGTCCCGCCAGGTGATTTTCAAACGGCTTGCCTGTTACCGCCTGGTGCACCTGCTGGGCACTCACTGGCGCAGTGGCCAGATGCGCACAGCGCAAATCCTCCTGCAAACAGAGGGAAATATCCTTCCAGAGTCGGCGCAAATCATAAAACTGGTACACCGAACGGCTGTCCGTAAAGGCCAGCGCATTAAAATCCGACTGGGTGAACCAGGCTTTCAGCCGTGCTGCATCCTGACTGCCATTCAGCTTGTAAAAGCCGTTTCCTGCATCGGAATAAGCCTTTGCCACAAGAGGGCTTTGTTCCGCCAGTTGCTGGTATTTATCCGGGCGCAACAGGGCGGGGGTAATGGTGTGCAGGTCATACAAAAAGTTCTTTTTAAGCCCCGGCCCATACAAGGCGGGCAGGCGGACAATCAGCGCATCCGGCCAGTCTTCACGCACCCACTGCTCCAGCTGCAAGCGGTTGGCGCCATAGGCGGCAAGGCCATCCTTGGTGGGCATGTCCGACTCGGTTTTTCCCTTGCTGTCCGCAAACACACAGATAGAGGAAATCAACACCACCTTTTTGGGGTTCAAGCGGCGGAGATTCTCCCGTGCCTTGCCCATGATTTCCAAATCCGCTTGTGGGTTCTGGTTTGCCAAAAACATGGCCGCCGGCACCCCAGCATACACCACCAGGTCGTTTTCAAGACCAAAACCCTGCTGAATGTCAGTGGAATGGTAACTGCGCTGAAAAACGCCACTTTTTAATAGGTTTCCTCCCACAAAACCGGTGCTTCCCACCAAAACCCGCTGTTCCATTGCTCTGCCACGCTTCCTTTCCCCTTTGGGGCTTTTTCATATACGTTTCATTATACACAGAAAACCAGTTTGGCACAAGGCACAGCTTGCCAAGCCGTATTTTGCTTGATGGACAACTTCTCTCCTTTTTGCTCTGGATTTCTTTCTGAAAACAACAATTTTTCATCTCTTTTTGCAATCAAAAAAATGCAAAAGGCCTTTTCTTTTAGTCTTACAGAGTGTATAATAATGCTCGTTATCATGATTTTTCCTTATGATTCAACAAAAGATTTTACTCCCGTGGTGACCCGCACTGCACTGGTTTTCCATGATAGGAATATTTCTTACTATCATTATAATCCCCTGTTGTAAGGAGTGTGTTGATGAAGAAAAAATACCAAAAACAAATTTGGATTTCCTTTTTCTTGATTGCTATCGTTTGTTTGGTTCTTGGTATTTCTTTGAATGTTTTTTCAGAAAATGCCATTCGGGTTCAGCGGCAGGAAGCCATGAGCAAAATTGAAGCCACCTCTCAGACGGCCCGCACCATGGTGGAAAACCAGATCTCCAGCAACTTTCAAACCATGCTTACTCTGGCTTCCCTGCTTGGCAACGAGATGAGCGAAACCGACCCCAGCAGGCTGCCCCAACTTATGTCTGCTCTGTCCACCATCAGTGAACAGAACAGCTTTGTGCGCATGGGCTTTATCGATGCAAACGGCATTGAATTTTTGTCCTACATCGACGGCAGAACCGAGTCTAATGTGGATATGTCCGATGACCCTTATGTGCAAAAAGCGTTACAGGGTGAGGAGATTTTCTCATACACCTTATGGGATGACTCTTTGAAGAACTATGTGAACCGCTACTTCATGCCGGTTTACCAGGGCGGTATCCCTCAGGACGCGAACGGCAACCCCAACCCGGTTATCGGCGTTTTGTGTGGTACTCATTACACCGACACACTGCGCCATGTGCTGTCTGCAACTCTGTTTGACGATGTGGGATTCAGCCATATTATCACGGATACCGGCAATTTTGTGGTGCGCAACATCACATATTTTATGACGGATGCACGGAACATCTTTGATTCCCCCACCATTGATGGACAAAGCGAAACCGTTCTGCTGGAGGCATTCAGCCAGCGGAATGCGGCTTTTGTGGAGGTGGAAGCAAACGGTTCTGTCTATGACCTGTATTTCCGTCCCATATCGTACAACAACTGGTACATCATGACGGTGGTTCCCCAGGACCTGCTGATTTCGGATATCTCCCAGTGGCTGATGCTCCAGCGCACCAGTTTTTATGCGCTGTTCTTCCTGTTTTTGTTGCTGGCTTTTTATATCTACTATACCATGCAACAAAACACCCGCACTATGTACCGATTGGCATACGTGGACCCGGTCACCGGTTGCTGGAACCGCCATCGCTTCCTGAATGAGTTGCCAGTCCGACTTTCCAGCACGCCCAAGGCGCTTGTTATGATGGAAGTGGATAGTGCAGAGCTGATTAAAAACCTGTACGGGCTTAACACCTTCAACCGCTTACAGCAACATATCGCTTCCTGTCTGCGCCAGCTTTTGCAAAGCCGGGAAATTTACTGCATGGGGCAACATGACCGCTTTGTATTTTTGCTCAATGCGGAAACGGAAGACGATGTGCGCCAGCGGGTGGAGGCAATCCTGACCGCCGCACGGAGTTTTCAGGTAAATACCCATCAAAATTTCCAGCTTATCTTCTCCTGCGGTGTGCGTTTTGTAACCAAAAAGGACGACAACCTGGAAACCATGATTACCCAAGCAGCCTTGACCCTGGAAAGTGCCAAGCGACTGCGCCAGGATGAAATTTTGTTCTTCCGTCCCAACATCTATGAACCACTCCTGATTAACAACCGGATTGAAAGCATCATGGAAAAGGCGTTGGAGGACGAGGAGTTCCATGTATGGCTTCAGTCCAAAATTGACCTGAAAACCGGCAAACTATCCAGCTGTGAAGCGCTGGTACGCTGGATTCGTCCGGATGGTTCTATGATTTATCCCGGTCAGTTTGTGCCTTTGTTTGAGCGCAACGGCTTCTGTGTCAACCTTGACTATTACATGATGGAACACGTCTGCCGTCAGCTTCGCACCTGGATTGACGAAAAGCGTCCGGTCGTGCCGGTTTCGGTAAACCAATGTCGGCTGATGTTCTATGAAAGCAACTACATCCAGCGGCTCAACAACATTTTGGAACAGTATCAGATTCCCAAAAATCTGATTGTGCTGGAAGTAACCGAAAGCCTGGCCATGGACAATCCGGAGCAGATGTATGCCATTTTGCACCAGCTTCGCGACCAGGGGTTCTGCCTTTCCATGGACGACTTTGGCAGTGGCTTCTCCAGCCTGAACTCGCTGAAAGACCTTCCCATTCATGAATTGAAGTTAGATCGGGTATTTCTGTCTGCCGCAGAGGGCTCTGACCTTCAAAAGCGTGACCTTGTGATGAAGAGCATCATCCAGATGGCACACAGCCTTCACATAAAAACGGTGATTGAGGGCGTGGAAACCGAGGAGCAAGCCCAGTTGATGCGTGAACTGGATTGTGATGTGGCCCAGGGATATTTTTACAGCAAACCCATCCCCTGTGGTGAATTCTGCGAAAAATATTTTGTCCCTCATTTTTAACCTGATAAAACCCCTTTCCGGTGACACTGCCGGAAAGGGGTTTTCTTGTTGTTATGCTTTGGGCAAGAGTTCTTCCGGGTTACGGTAGGTTTCTCCCTCCAAACGTTCCAGGTGGAGATGGGACTCAGTTTGTTCTGCGTCAATTTTCCCTACCTTACCAATCGCCTGTCCCTGGCTTAGACTATCTCCTTCTTTATGGTGGACGGAATCTGCCTGCAAGCCACAATACCGCCAGATACCGTTTGCATCTTCCACTTCCACAACCTGACCCCACAGGGCATCCTGGTACACGGCCTTCACTGTGCCTGCCGTGGTGGCTTTTATCACGGTGCCCTCTTTTGCGGCAATGTCCACCCCGTTGTGGGTGCGCCAGTCTTTCAGGGTTTCGTTGTATACCAGTTCTTCGCCGCTAAATGCCTGCTGAATCGGCCCATCCACCGGCCAGATGCAGGAGGATGCGGCTGCTCCGACTGGCTGCTTTTGCCCATCGGATGCTGTTCCAGCATCGCCAGATGCACCAGAGCCAGACTGCCCAGCCGAGGAAGCAGGCGAGCTGGTGGGCTTGGGTTTGGCGGTAGCCTTGGGGGCTGTGGTGGGCTGGGGTGTGGTGACAGGCACATCCTCGGCCTTTTGTTCCACCGGCTGTCCTGGTAAATCCCATTGCTGTGTCTCCTCCTGCTGTGCGGTATTGTTCAGTTGCTGTACCATGTTTTTAACCCCCACAAAACTGAAGGCGGCAGCGGCTACAATGCACAGCGACAGCACGCCGTACAAGCCCTTGCCTTTCATAAACGTTTTCAGATACTCCATTCCTTATGCTCCTTAACCTTTTTGTCATGGCTTTCCAGGCAGGTGCCTGAATCCCGTTGTGTGAATAGTTTGGTACAAGCCGTGCAGAAATATTCATAGTGTCAATTGTCACTTGCCCCCTACGGGCTTTCATAGTAAAATATCTCTTGCAACTTTTGTTGCCGCAATCAACCGCTGTTCCGGCGGCAAAATTGGGGGAACTTTTTCATGCAACCTTACATTGCAGGCATCGGCGGCGCCAATGTGGATATTCACGGGCAAAGCCTCTCGCCTATCATCATGCGGGACTCAAACCCGGGACGGCTTCACCTGTCCATGGGCGGCGTAACCCGCAATATTCTGGACAATCTGGCCCGCCTTGGTCAGCGGTGCCAGCTGATTAGTGCGGTGGGCGAGGATGCCTATGGCCATATGCTGCGCACCGGCTGTGAACAGCTTGGCATTGGCACACAAGGGCTGGTCACCCGCCCGGGTGCTTCTTCCACCTATATCTCCATTATGGATTCCGCTGGAGATATGCTGGTGGCCATGAGCGATATGCGGATTTTAAAAGACATGGACCAGCAGTTTGTGGCGGACCACCTGGAACTGCTCAACGGGGCAGAAGCGGTGGTGTGCGATGCAAACCTGTCCCCTGCCGCCATGGAATACCTGGCAACCCACTGCACCCGTCCACTTTACCTTGACCCGGTAAGCACCACTTGGGCAAAAAGCGTTCTTCCTGTTTTGGGTCGCTTTCACACCATCAAGCCAAACCGTCTGGAAATGGAAATTCTGGCGGATATGCCTATCACCAGCGAAAAGGACTTGGAAACCGCCTGCAAAAAGGTGCTTGCCCTGGGTGTAAAACGCATCTTTGTAAGCCTTGGGGCGGATGGCATTTTTTACAGCAGTGCCACCGGTTCCATCCATCGGCGCAGCCGTCAATTTGACCGGATGGAAAACGCCACCGGAGCAGGCGATGCCACCATGGCGGGCATTCTTTATGCCACCTTGCAAGGCATGGACGAAAACGACGTACTGGATTTTGCACTGGGTGCAGGACTTGTTGCCATCAGCGGCGCAGATACCATCAACCCTGCCATGAGCGTGGAATCCATCAACAACATGATAAAGGAGTATGTAAAATGAACCTGAATCACTATCTGGACATTACCCCCGAAATTTCCGCCGCTTTGCAGGAGGGCAAGCCGGTTGTTGCCCTGGAGAGCACGATTCTTTCCCACGGTATGCCCTATCCCCAGAACCTGGAATTTGCCGCTGAGGTGGAGCGGATTATCCGTGCTGAGGGTGCAATTCCCGCTACTTTGGCTATCATCAACGGCCGGATGAAGGTGGGCCTCACCGCTGAAGAACTGGAACTGATGTGCAAAGGGGAAGGCGTGGTAAAGGTAAGCCGCCGTGACCTGCCCATCATTCTGGCACAGGGCGGCACAGGTGCTACCACCGTTGCCACCACCATGATTCTGGCTCATATGGCTGGCATCAAATTCTTCGCAACTGGCGGCATCGGCGGCGTACACCGTGGTGCAGAAACCACCATGGACATCAGCGCCGACCTGCAGGAGCTGGCACACACCTCTGTGGCAGTGGTATGCGCTGGTGCCAAGATGATTCTGGACATCGGCCTGACCCTGGAATACCTGGAAACCATGGGTGTTCCCGTTCTGGGCTTCAACACCAACGACTTCCCCGCTTTCTACTGCCGCAAGAGCGGTTTTGGCGTGGACTACAACGCTAAGGACGCAGAGGACGTGGCAAAGGTTGCAAAAACCAAATGGGACCTGGGTCTGGAAGGCGGTATGCTGATTGGCAACCCCGTGCCGGAAGAGTTCGCCATGGACTTTGATGAAATGAGCGCCATCATTGACAAGGCACTGGCAAGTGCAGAGGCGGATGGCATTCGTGGCAAGAACATCACTCCCTACCTGCTGGCCCATATTGTGGAGTACACCCAGGGTCGCAGCCTTGCAACCAACATCCAGCTTGCATACAACAACGCTCGTGTTGCCGCAAAAATCGCCAAGGCATACACCACCCTGTAATAAACCAAAAACCTCTGTGGAAGATTTCTTCCACAGAGGTTTTTTAATTGCTGGGATTTACTTTTTGCACCCTGATTTTTGCCGGTAGTGGAAAACTTACCACCAAGGCGATGCCCATGGCGAGTGCCACCGCAATTTTCAGAGTCTCCGCTCCTTTTGCGGCACAGGTGGCAGTGTCCCCCATGATAAAAGCATAGGCCGTGTAGTAGATGCCCGCCCCCGGCACAAGGGGAAAGATGCCGGGTATCAAAAACAAGGTAACAGGTGCTTTGCGCACAATGGCAAGTACCCGGGTGAGGATGGTCAAGGGGATCACCGCCACCAAACTTGCCAGCACAGGGCTTGGTTCCACCGCCATCATCAGGCAATACACAAGCCAGCCACAGGTTCCCACAAGGCCACAGTACAGATAATGCCGGGGTGCCACATGAAAAAGCAGAGCAAAGCAAACCGTTCCCACAAAGGCCGTTACCAATTCATATGCAAGTTGCCACAGCGTCATAGCACTACCCCCGGAATCAGATTTGCCACTGCCAGTACAAGGCCCACGCCGCAGGCAATGGAACCTGCGGTCAGCAGAGCGTCCAGCATCCGGATGGTTCCGGAAAGGAAATCTGCCATCAGCAAATCCCGAATGCCCAAGGTCAGGGCCATACCCGGCACAAGGGGCATCAGGGCGCCGATGATTGCCATGTCCATATGTAAACCAAAGGGAATCTGATACAGCATCACCGCAAAACCTGCCACAAAAGCCGCCCCCAAAAACCGGCTAATCAGCTTGTTCAGTGAAAAACGGGCCATCCACAACAGCAAAAGCTGTAAGCCCAGTCCCACCAAAAAGGCTATCAGTCCGTCCTTCCAGCTTCCGCCAAAGAGCAGGGCAAAACAGCCGCTTCCCACACCGCAACTGGCAATCTGCCACAGGCTTGGTGCATAGGCCATATGACGAATTTGCTCCAGCTCCTGACAGGCTTGCTCCAAATCCACCTGCCCCGCCGCAATCCGCCGGGAAAGGGCATTGATGGCTTCCACCCGTCCCAGATGCACCTCATTCACCGGAACACTGCGAATCTGGGCCGGCTGTCCATAGTCTGTGCCCATGCTGGCAAACAATCCATTGGTCAGTACATAGCCATGGAAGCTGTCCACCCCTAAACTGCGGGCCAGAATTTCCATGGTTTGCTGGGTTCGGCTCACCTCTGCCCCATTTTTCAGCAGCAGCTCCCCTGCCGCCATGACAA
>JAHLFP010000049.1 GCA_018883715.1 Candidatus Allofournierella pullistercoris
CCGCCCCTTAGGACAGCCTTTGCATTTTAACACATTTCACGCCAGCTTGGCAAGAGTTACCACTCAAACAGATGGTACCGCTGGTCCAGCTCTGGGTTTCGCACCACTGTTATCTCCATCCTGTAATCCAATAGTCCATGCTGATACAAACTATCCGCCACACGTTGTGCCATATAGTAACCAAATGGCCACTCTTCCCCGCCAGCAGGCAGCTCCAACTCCACCTGGGTTTTCCCCTCTCGGTTAGCCTGTTGCAGCTGTTCCACCAGATACGTACTGATGTGGTAAGCCCCCGGCTGGTTAAGTCCTGGGGTTAGGCTGGCTGCAAAAGTATCTCTGCCTGCCAGGGTACAAGCGCCCGCCAACAGTACTACAGGCAAAGCCAGCCGAGTCCAGGCGATCTGGGTAAGTAAATAACTGAGCAGTGCCCCCACCACAAGCAGACACCAGACAAAAAAGCCCAGCATAACATCCGGTCGGCTGCTGTAACCCGGTATGGTCACGGCACACAACAGAATTAGATAGCACCAGGACAACCCCGCCGCTGTTGCCATCGCAAGACAGAGGCCAAGCCCAGTCCGGGCGGCTTTCTCCTTCCGTCGCTTCCACAGCAAAGCGCAACCTGCCAGCGCAATCAGCACACAAATCCCCACAAGGGTTGTGTTGTATCTAAATTTCCAAAAGGAGGAAAAACTTTCAGGGAAACATTGAAGCAAAGAACCACCCGCCAGACTCTTACTCCGGTCACCGTTTGCCTCAAAAAACAAGGACACCAGCCAGGCCACAATCACAAAAACATACAGTACAGCCTGCCGGGTCAGCTCCATCCACTTGCCCCAGTGCCGGAACAACAGATTCAGTACCCGAAAACCCGCCCACAGCGCCAGCAGATAGGAGCAAAACAGGTTGGAGCAAATCAGCAGATAACCACTGGCAATCATCAGCCCTTTCTCCCACAGGTGTTCTTTTTCCAAAACCTGACACCATGCAGGGTGCAGTTCCATCCATCCAATCCAGGCAAAGCAAAGCATGGTAGGAATAGTATAGTAAAAATAACAGGTGGCATCTGCTGCCCAAAACAGGTATGCGTTACCGCTGGCCCCCACCTTAAAAAGGGCAAAATGCAACAGAAGCACAAACAGCATTGCCCCGGTCGCCGCCGCCGGGCTGGCCCCCATCTTTTTCTGGAAAACGTTCACCATCACCACCAAAAAGACCAGTATTGCACCAGACACCGCCAGCCCATGACTGAGGGTCATGGCCTTGACATAATCCCCCAGAATTGGGTAAAACCACTGAACACCCAGACTGGACACCCACGGCATTAAGAGTTCCGGTAACACCCGTGCCGGGTTCCATTCTGTCAACATAGGCAGTGCAGACCGGGTGGTGGCGATGTAGTACCAGTCGTCCCCATTCGCAATGGTAATGGGCTGTACCTGGGTAAAAAAGAATAAAAGCGCCACAAACAAGGCCAGATACAACCCACCAGTGCCCACCTTCTTCCCGTGTATCATCACATACATCCTCCTTTATACTCTATACAAAAACAACCGCTCCCGGGAAAAAGTCCACAGGAGCGGTTGCAATTTACCCGCGATTGGATTTAAAAATTTCGATTTCGTCCGCCGGCAGACGGTGTACAAACCGATTCGGCATCATGTGGAGGTTTCCGCACTCGCAAAACTCCTCCTGCTGTACCAACAAGGGAATCAGATAACCGCATTCGGTGCAACGGGCATACAGCCCCGGTTTACGCTGGAATGTTTTCGCAAAAAACCCAGTGGCTTTGGGGCCATGTCCCAGATAGGAAAAATTCAGGGTTTCTCGCCGGTTCGCTTGGCGATTTCGCATTTCTTGCAGGGTCGAGGGGGTTACAACGGGCACGGTAAACGCCTCCTTTTATTACTATGTGGGTGAAAGATTAGTCCAGGAAATCCCGCAGTTTTTTGGAACGGCTGGGATGACGCAGTTTGCGCAGTGCCTTGGCCTCAATCTGACGGATACGCTCACGGGTTACCTCAAACTCGTGGCCCACCTCTTCCAAGGTACGGGGACGACCGTCCTCCAAACCAAAGCGCAGACGCAGTACCTTTTCCTCACGGGGAGTCAGGCTCTGCAGTATGCTGGAAAGCTGTTCCTTCAGCAAGGTGTGGCTGGCAGCCTCAGCGGGAACAGGTGCATCCTCATCCGGGATGAAGTCACCCAGATGGCTGTCCTCCTCCTCACCGATGGGAGTTTCCAGGCTTACAGGCTCCTGCGCCACACGCATAATTTCCCGCACCTTTTCCACCGGCATATCCAGTGCTTCGCTGATTTCGTCGGCGGTAGGCTCGTGACCGTTCTGGTGCAACAGCTGGCTGGATACCTTCTTCACCTTGTTGATGGTTTCCACCATATGAACCGGGATACGAATGGTTCGAGCCTGGTCGGCAATGGCACGGGTGATGGCCTGACGAATCCACCAGGTGGCATAGGTGGAGAATTTAAAGCCCTTGGTATGGTCAAACTTCTCTACCGCCTTAATCAGACCCAGGTTGCCCTCCTGAATCAAATCCAGGAACTGCATACCACGGCCCACATACCGCTTGGCGATGGAAACCACCAGACGCAGGTTGGCTTCGCTCAGGCGCTGTTTTGCACGTTCACCCTTGTGGATAGCAGTTTCCAGGTTACGCAGTTCAGTTTTCTGCTCCAAAGGCAGAGCATCCTTCTCGCTGTTCAGCCAGATGCGACGCTCGTCGTTGCTCAGCTGGGTATCCTCTTCAATGGCGCAGATTTTGGCGAACTTCTCCTGCTTGTATTCTTTGGCCTTGGCTCCATCCTGGATGCTCAGTGCCAGCTGAATCTCTTCATCGCCGCTGAGCAGAGGGACACGGCCAATCTCTTTCAGGTAAACCTTAACCGGGTCATCAATGGCCACACCTTCTGCAGAAAGGGCGCTTTCAAATACGTCAATGCTGTCCTCAGTCAGGGTAAAGCCATCCCCATCTGCACCGGGGTCGTCCACAATTTCTATGTTGTGGCTTTCCAGTGTTTCGTACAGCTTGTCCATCTGCTCCACATCAAATGCGGAACCGTCAATGGCATCGTTAATCTCCTTGGTGGTAATCTTGCCGTTGCGCTTACCCATTTCAATGAGTTCCCGGAGGGTTACTTTTTTATCTGCCATATTCTATCTACTCCTCTATTGTTCAATTTTATAATCCTGCTCGTTTGGTTGAATCGGTGGAATTTGTTTTAACTGTTCCCCATTTTCTTACGTCTTATCTGTTCCAGATAATCCTCCATCTGCTGGGCGTTCATATCCGCCGCTTGGGCACTTTGGGGCTGGGTGCGGTGAATCCGCTCCAGATACATCTGGACATCCCGCTGGGCGATGGGAATTTCATAGCTGCGTGCCAGCAGTTTTGCCAGCAGGTTGGTTTGCTCCTCTGGCAAGCGCATGGCCAAGGTGGTCAGGTCAGGCACCATCTGTTTTTGGCTGCAATCCACAATCGCCTGATAGATGGACTGCATCTCCTTGCCCAAAAACTGCTCCGGCTTGACGCTTTCCACCACCTGGGGAATGAATTGCGGGTTTTTCACCATGGCCACAACCAGATATTGCTCCGCACTTGCGGCACCCAGCGCCTGCT
The DNA here is from genome assembly GCA_018883715.1 of Candidatus Allofournierella pullistercoris. GTDB lineage: Bacteria > Bacillota > Clostridia > Oscillospirales > Ruminococcaceae > Allofournierella > Allofournierella pullistercoris. The sequence continues at coordinate 3,639 of JAHLFP010000049.1, forward strand.
GGCTGTTCATGGTGCCGTAGGGGATGCGTATATCCGACGCAAGCCCTTCGTTGAGCAAATCCTTCTGCTGCTGCCTTTTTTTCCTGCGATATTTAGTCCGTTGCAGGGAGGCAAGCTGGGTCAAAACTGCCTGCTTTGACACTCCGGTTTCCTCCGCCAGCCGTCCGGCATAAATATCCTGCTCAGTAGGACTAACGTGGTCGGTGAGAATCTCAATAGCCTGTTTTAGGTACTCCGCACGCTGGGCTGGGTTTGTAATATCCAAATCCGCCTTTGCCTTTTGCAGTTTATACTCAATGGCATTGCTACTTCCGTTCAGCAGTCGTTCAAAGGCAGAACTGCCAAACTTTTTGATAAACTCGTCCGGGTCTTTTGCGTTGGGGATATTCAGCACCGACACCTTCACCGGGCTTTCTGCAAACAAGCCCAGACTGCGGGCGGTGGCCTTTTGACCTGCCTCGTCCGAGTCATAGCACAGGATAACCTCATCTGCATATTCTCCCAAAAGCCGTACCTGGTCCGCTGTAAGCGCCGTACCACAGGCCGCCACCGCCGTGGGAAACCCAGCTTGGTGCAAGCTTATCACGTCCATATATCCCTCACACAGGATATAACGGCGGCTGGTTTCCTTTTTCGCCACATTCAGCGCAAACATGGCCTTGCTTTTTTTGTATACCAGCGTTTCGGGGCTGTTGATGTACTTGGGTTTTTCATCCCCCAGCACCCGTCCACCAAAAGCAATCACATTTCCCCGCAAGTCAAAGATGGGGGTCATGACCCTGGCCCGGAAGGTATCATACAGCCGACCGCTTTTTTCCGACCGTTTCACAAGGCCGGATGCCATCAATTCATCGGTGGTATAACCCTTGCTTCGCAGATGATTTTGCAAGCCGTCAAAGGAATCCGGCGCATACCCCAAACCAAATCGGCGGATGGTCGCATCGCTTAAGCCTCGCCCCCGCCAGTATCCCCTTGCCTGCTGTGCCTGGGGGGTATCCTGGTTGAGCTGGTCATAAAAAAACCGTGCCGCCAGCTTGTTCATGGCAAGAATCCGGCTTCGCAAACGCCCCACCTGGTCGTCTTCATCCGGCATGGGCATCCCCGCCTGTGCCGCCAGATACTTGATTGCCTCCACATAATCCAGGTTGTTGATGCGCTTAATAAAGGTAATCACATCACCGCCCGCACCACAGCCAAAGCAATAAAAACTCTGGGTTTCCGGGTACACCACAAAGGAGGGGGTTTTCTCACTGTGGAAGGGACACAATCCGGTGGGAGTGCGTCCCCTGTGGCGAAGCTGTACATAGCGCCCGATAATATCCGTAATATCGTTGCGCCGCACCAGCTCCTCAATGTATTCATGGGAAATCATTCTAACACCCCCTTCAGCCTATCCCGGCCCAATGCTTTGGTACAAATAAATCTTCATATACACGAACAGCGAAATCATCACTCATTCCGCTGATGTAATCCGTCACTGCACGGTCCATTCCCTGCTGATAGCCAATCTGCAAAAAATGGGCAGGCATTGCCTGGGGATTCTCCAGATAATAGCTGTACAGTGCTTCCAAAAAGCCTTCCACCTTGGTTTCCTCCCACTTCACGGAAGGGTCCACATAGATGGCCCGATACATAAAATCATACAAGGTTTGATAAGCCTGCTGGACGGGTGGGCTAAAATGCAACCCCTGTTCCACCCCCTGCTCCACCATATCCCGAAGCAAGGTTGTAATCCGCTGGCTTTTGTTGGTACCCAGTACCTGGCGCACCTGCAAAGGAATCTGTTCTGCCTGCAACACTCCCGCCGCAATGGCATCTTCAATGTCGTGGTTCAGGTAGGCAATCCGGTCTGCATAGCGCACCACACAGCCCTCCAGCGTTTGCGGCCAAGCTCCTTTTGTGTGGCAGACAATCCCGTTGCGCACCTCCCAGGTCAGGTTCAGCCCCTGCATATCCCGCTCCAGGTGGTCCACCACCCGCAAACTTTGGTGGGAATGGCGAAACCCGTGGGGGCTTAGCCGGTTCAGTGCCCGCTCCCCTGCATGGCCAAAGGGGGTGTGCCCCAAATCATGTCCCAGCGCAATGGCCTCGGTTAAATCCTCATTCAAGCGCAAGGCCCGTGCCAAGGTACGGGCAATCTGGCTTACCTCCAAGGTGTGAGTCAGGCGGGTGCGGTAATGGTCGCCTTGGGGGGACAAAAACACCTGGGTTTTCTGCTTTAGCCTACGGAAGGATTTACAGTGCAATATCCTGTCTCTATCCCGCTGGAAGCAGGTTCTCAAATCGCACTCTGTCTCTGCCCGCTGTCTGCCCCTTGTCTGCTGGCTCTGGCAAGCCTGTGGACAAAGCAACTGTGCCTCCATCTGCTGAATTCTTTCCCGAACCGATTCCATGGTATCGCCCCCTTTTTAGTCTCTCCTTTATAGAATACGAAAAAGAGAGGCAAAATACTTTTTTTCGGAGAAAAATTTTTTAAAAAGGCGTGTAAAACGGCTGGGAAACCTTGGGTTGCACCGCTCCCCGGCTTAATTCCTGAAAAGCTGGCAACAAAGGCAGTTCATTTCCCTGGGGCATGGTGGCCCGGATGGTGACCTGCTGGGCAAATACCGGCTCCTCCACCTTGGCTCCCGCCTGCTGGAACAACAGCATAGCCCGCTCATAGAGGGAATACTCCAGCTCCACTTCCACCGTCACACAGCTGCGCACCGTCACCACCTTGGCAGTCTGCAAGGCTTTGGATGTACTTTCGGTATAGGCACGCACCAAGCCACCTGTACCCAACAGTGTTCCGCCAAAATAGCGTGTTACCACCACAATACAATCGGTTAAACCTGCATGCTGGATGGCTTCCAGCACTGGTAGGCCCGCTGTTTTGGCCGGCTCTCCATCATCTGAATACCGCATTCTGCCATCCTGCCGCAGTACATAGGCGTACACATTGTGCCGTGCAGTGCGATGCTGGGAGCGAATCTGCTCCAGAAAATCCAGCGCCATGGCCTCGCTGTCCGCAAAGGATGCGTGGGCGATAAACCGACTTCTCTTTTCTTCAATTTCTGCCACCGAACTGCCCTGTATCGTGCGATAGTCCTGCATCCAGCAACGCTCCTTCCCTTGGTGCATCTGGCACAATTTCACTTTTTCAAACGGATGCTAGGCAATGGCCACATCCGCAGGATTTCCCCGTTTTGCCCTATGTATTGTAGGTTTTATCCAGGCCTGTGTCCCAGTCCATTGCTGAGCCACACGCCTGTGACACAACCTTGTTTTGCATACAGCCTAGGGAGATACCTTATCCACAGAATCTTTTCCTGCCATCTGTTTTAGACAACAAAAAAGGCGGTTTGAAACAAACCGCCTTTTTGGCATATCTCTTACTTCTTGAGACCGAAACGACGGTTGAAGCGATCAACACGTCCGCCGGTGTCAACCAGTTTCTGCTTGCCAGTGTAGAAAGGATGGCACTTGGAGCAAACTTCAACTCGGATTTCAGGCTTGGTAGAATGAGTCTTGATCACTTCGCCACAAGCGCAGGTGATGGTGCATTCTACGTAATTGGGATGAATACCGTTTTTCATTCTTTTCACCTCTTTCTGGTTAATGACTCTGGGGGCCATGCTTAATACATAAAGCCCATCACAACCTTCAATAGGAGACTACCAGCATACGCCATCCTGTGCGTATGGAGCAGCCATCGGAACGATTGCCTTTCCACTATATCACAAAAAAAGTCAAAAGGCAAGCCCTTTTTATTCTGCCAAATACTGCTGCCAGTATTCGTCCAAGGTCAAATCCTGTTCATTCAAAAAGGTGGCCAGTTCCTTGCCCACATACCGCCAGTGCCAGGGCTTAAACTCCACTCCGGTCACCTCTTGTTTGTGTTCCGGGTAGCGCAGGATAAAACCATATTCCTCCCCGTGCTCCATCAGCCAAGCAAACTCGGGACTTTCCGCAATCCAGGTTTGGTTTTTATGCAGGTTATCTTCCGGCAGCAAATCCACTGCGAGACCAGTATTGTGGTCCGACTCACCGCCTTTTTGCTCCACCCGCTGGGCTTGCTGGCGGGCCTCTTCCTCACTCAGTCCGGCAGACAGCTGGCTTTGCAGTGCATCCTGATATAAATTTTCCTGTCGCTCCACACTGCGGTAGCCAGAAATAACCTGTAGGTTGATACCTGCCTGTCGTGCGGCGGTATCCATGGCCTGAAAATCTTCCACCACACGGGCATCCATTTCAAAGCCAGCGGTGTTAATCATGGCAGTTTCCACCACAAAATCCGCTGACAGTGGAAAACCAGGGGCCGCCAGCACCACCTGCCAGTCCTCTTTACTGGCTGGCAAACTGCCCGCCTCTTGTACCTGCTGGGGCTGGGAATCCACTGATTGAGACGCATCCTGCTGAGCCAAAGCATCCTGTTCCTGTGCCGGGGTGTCATCCCCCTCATCAGAAACCACTGCGGATGGTGCATTGTTCACCACCGGGGTGTTATCCCCGCCCTTTTGAGCAGATTGCCCAACTGTCAACGCAATGACCAACAGGCTTGCAACCAGTACACCGCCTGCACCAAGGGCCATCCATCCCCAGCGAGGATTTCCGCCGCCCAAAGAGATTCTTGCACCCTCAGAGGAACCTTCCTCTTGAACCGGAGCAGGCATCTGCTGTATCTGGTCCATTCGTTCTCTTTCCCCTGCGGTAAAATAGTTCATCTCCTGTGGCATAAGGCTCCCCCTTGTTCTTCAGCTTTTATACAAATTCCTGTTCCTGTCGGTTTTGATACATCTGGCGGCTTTTTTGAAAACCCTTGTTCCATACCAGGTACAATGCACCTGCCACCACCAGATAAATCAGCGCAAAGTAGAAAAACGCATCCGTCATACCATGGGTATATTTCACTAGCAAAGTTTTCAGCGCCACCGGGCTGAGAACCAAATCCTCCATGGGCACGAAAATACGGAACAGCACCGGCAGAATAACACTCACCAGTGCAGTTGCGCCACATGCGTTAATCAGCCACCGCAACCGGGCAGGGCCATTGCGCAGCACCGCCATGAGCAAAGCAAACGCAATCAAGGTTATCACCAAAACCGCACCTGCACCCATCTGGGCCAGTTTCACAATTTTTGGCATATATGCCGCAATCCAGGACGCAAAGGTAAAACGCATGTTTTTTTGGTAGTCCGTCTGACAGATTTCCGCCATGTATGCAATGGCTTCCTCCACCTGGCCAGTCAGCTCCAGTCCCCGCTCTTGCACACTTTCCAGCATGGCTTGCTGTGCCATCTGGGCAATTTCAGGGTGCGATTCCACCGAACGCTGGCCTTGATAAAACCGCTCCACCGAACGGAACAAATCCTGTTGCACCTTTTCCTGTGTCAGAAAGCTGGTCATGACCTCTGCGGGCATACCACCTGCATTGCCATAGCTTGTGAAGTTTTCCTGCAAATTTTCCAGAATGCTTTCCGCATATCCACTGCTTAGAATCTGGCTTTTCAGGTAGTTTTCATTGCTTATGGTAAAAAATATCACACCCATTACCGTGAGTAATGTCAAAAGTAGGCTGAACACCCAGGCAAAAATACCTCCAAACCATCCGCCTGTGCCACTCGTCTGTTTCTGTTTCATAAAAGCCCTCCTTTTCTTAACTTTCCTTGTCAATCATCGGGCCGGAAACATACTCCGCATATACAAAGTACCGCTGGGGAGTAAAGCCTAATGCGTCAAACGGATAACAGGTGTACATAATCAGATTTTCATCGGTACGACTAAAATCATAGGTGGTTTCGTCGTTGTAATCCGCCACCTTCATCTCGGTAATCCGGTATTCATACCGGCCATAATGGGTGTCAACGTGGACGATATCCCCTTCTTTTACATCCTGCAATCCATTGAAAAAGGTGTTGTTATGCCCTGCAAGCAGGACGGTCATGCTCTCACCAGGAATGCCCGCCCCCTTGGAATCTGCGTAGGTAGCCACGCCACGGTTTAACTCCTTGGTAGAGTCACCATAATAAAGAGGTGCATCCACAGTTGTGTTCTCCACGGTGATTCGTCCGTATTGGTCGCCCTTATTGGGGTAAACCAACTGGCTCAGCGGGATGCTTGTCAGTCCCTCCAAATCACTTTTCAGCTGTTCATACAGGTTGGTGGAATCCGTCTGTTCCTGCTGGGAATTAAAGAAATATTTTGCCAACCCAATATAAGGAGAAACGGTGGGAGCACCTATGGCAAACAAAGCACCCAAGGTCAGCACACAAAAAAGAACCGGCGTTCCCAAGAAAATCCATGCTTTTTTTCCACCAGGGCCTTTTCGGGTTGGGGAAGGCATCTTGCCAGAATTGCGGGAATGCTGTCCCTCTGGACGGCGGATGGTGCGTGCTCCATTGGGGGAATGAGAACTGATGCTCCCTGTACCCGGACGATGATACCGCTGTGTGCCAGCGGGTTGATTTTCTCTTCGATATACAGCCATACTCGGACTCCTTTCCCTGTGTCCATAGGATGATTTCAACCAATTAGGACTTACCCTGCTGTACATTGGTTGACCATTTTATAAGAACAAGATACTCGTTTTAAACAGGAGCGGACTATAAATCACTGTCATAGAAATTTCTGTCTCCTGTATAAAACCGCTATCTTGGTGACAATATACAAAAAACAAGGAAAGTTAGCACCACGGGGTCCTTTCCTTGTTTTTCAGCAAATTATGTGGCAAACACATGATTTGCCAATTTCGGATGATTACTCACCCTTGCGAGCCTTAACAGCAGCTACGCCCATTACGGAAGCAACAGCCAGGCCAGCAACTGCAACACCAGCAGTGTTCAAGCCAGTGGGCTTGATAACGCCGCTGTTGCTGGTGCCGGTGGAAGTACCGCCAGTGGTGCCGTTCTCTGCGGGAGCATCCTCTGCCTCTACGACAGTCTCAGCCTCGAAAGCGGGAGCACCAGCAACGGTAACAGTACCCTTAACGGTCACCTTGCCTTCCTCGTTCACGTCCACCATGTCCAGCTTCAGCTCAACAGTGTTCTGTGCACCGGTAGCAGCCTCGATCTTCTCGCCAGCAGTGGTCAGAGCCTTGGTAACGTCAGCAGCGCTGGAGGTCTTGTCATCAACAACGGCACGAGCCTCGTTGATAGCAGCCTTGATAGCAGGTACGTCAACAGCAGCGGGATCAGCCAGAGCATCGATAGCGCTGTGAACGCCATTGATGTCAACACCATAGGTGCTAGCCAGGCCAGCGTGCTTGTCAGCGAGCCGATGCAGCTGATCAGCAGTGTAACCACTGGGAGCAGCGAAAGCAGAGGTAGCCATTGCGCCGGCCAGAGCCAGAGCAGCAACAGTAGAAACCAACTTCTTCATTTGAATGTCCTCCTTTCTTCAAAGATGTATATATAACACAGGAAACCCCATGTTATACCAGATTTACAGCCACCAGCTCAACAACTTTTTGGGCTTAGTGGGTTCGTAGGTTCGCAACTCTCTGCCACGGAATACATCCTCTGCATTTTGGCGAAGTTGTTGTACCACCTTGTCCCCTTCCCATTCCTGCACCTGACCAAAGGCCTTTGCAAGAAGCGGAGGGCGCTTGTCCATGGAGTGGGTGTCACTTGCCAGTACATGAACCAGGTTCCATTTCAGGAACTTGCGTACCATAGCCTGACGGCTTGTACTTCGTAGAAGGCTGGTTGCATTTACCTGGGTGACGGCTCCCGCATTAACCAAATCATACAAGCGAGTGGGGTCACTCAACATATAGGGATATCGCTCTACATGAGCAAGCAGAGGCGTGATTCCATCCAGTCCCATCTGGTAAAAAATATCTTTTGCCCAGGTGGGATAAAAAGTGGGGGAAAATTCCACTAGCAGATAGTCTGTTCCCTCCAAAAGCAGAGGCCGTAAGTCCAGCTCCAGCAAATCCGAGCTGAAAAACACCTCAGCCCCCAGCTTTAGGGTTACATCCAGACCTTCTTTTTGCAGTGCATCCTGCAAAATCTCGTAGGATTTTGCTCTTTGCTCTACAAATTCTTCCACCGTGGTACGCTCTGCATTGAAATGAGACGTCAAGGCAATCTGACGCACTCCCTGCTCCCGCTGGCGGCGAATCAAGGCAATGGATTCCTCCACATTTTGTGCCCCATCATCAATGCCGGGCAGAATATGACAGTGCAGGTCAGTCATGCTTGCTCTCCTCTAAGAAATAATCCAGAAGTCCGGCTTGTTGATACAAATCCGGTCTTACTTGTAGTAGCCATACTCATAGGAGTAATAGTAGCCAGAATCCTTGGATGTGCTCTTCAGGTCAAATCCGTTGAGCACTGCGCCAATGATGTTGGCATTGGCAGCTTCCAAATTCTTTTTCGCCAAGGTGGCGGATTCAATGGTGGCCTTGGCATGGCTTACCACAAACAGCACGCCATCCACCATGGTGCTCAGCACCGCTGCATCGGTTACCACCGAAGCGGGCGGGGTATCAATAATGACATAATCGTACTGTTCGCTCACGCTATCCAGCAGATTTGTCATTCGGGCACTGCCCAAAAGCTCTGCGGGGTTGGGCGGGATAACACCTGCGGTAATTACATCAATATTCAAATCGCTAAACCGCACAATTACGTCCGATGCCTTTGCCTCACCACTAAGGATATTGGTCAAGCCCATGGACTTGCGGTTGATACGCAGGTATTTGTGAATTACAGGTTTACGCAGGTCGCAGTCAATCAGCAACACCTTTTTACCGCTTTCTGCCAGGGTAATGCACAGGTTAACTGCAACGTTACTCTTACCTTCACCAGGAATAGAGCTAGCCACAATAATTTTTTTGCATCCACTGCTGGCGGCAATAAAATTGATGTTGGTACGCAGGGTTTTATAGGCCTCCACGTACTGGAAGGGAGCTTCCTTGGACACAATCTGCAGTTTACGGACAACGCCGTCTTTTTTGGTTTTTCTCTTGCCGGATTGGGTCAGAAAACTTGGTAATTTCAAATTCATGTTCCGGCCTCCATATCCACATAGGGAATTACGCCCAGCACTGTAAAGCCCAGATGTCTTTGAATGTCATCGTCATTTTTGAAGGTGTTATTCAGCATTTCCTTCGCAAAAATTGCACCGACGCTGAGTGCCAGACCCAGCAGACCTGCAATGGCGGTGTTCATCATTTTGTTGGGAGAAACAGGCTCATCCCCTACACGGGCATCCGAGATAACCTTAACAGAACCGGCTTCCACGGCGTCCCGCACAATCTCAGGTGCAATTTCCACGATTTTACCCACAATCGCCTTTGCCTGGGCAGGATTTGCATCCTGCACCGCAATGCGCATTACCTGGGTAGAGTCCACAGCGGAAATCGCCACTTTGGACTGTAATTCCTCATAGGTCATATCCAGATTCAGCTGGTCAATTACCTGCTGCAACACCGTGTCACTTTTTACCACAATACCATAGGTAGTCACCAGGTTTTTAGCGGTGGTAATCATGTCATTGGTGATGTTGGTAGCACTTTGATTCTGCTGAGAGTTCACAATCATGGTGGCACTGGCCTCATACTGAGGTGTAATCAAAAAGGTTGTCACCAAAAAGCCCAGCAAAGCACAAACCAAAGCACTGGCAACGATGCTGATTGCATTGTTTCGCAACAAGAAAATAATTTCTCTCAGGTCTATGGTTTCATACTCTTGTTCCACAGTCCATCCCCCTGTTTACTTTCATTAAACTTCCATACACGGTACACAAAATTGCCCTGGGTGTTACCACCCTACAACAAAAGGCCAGTCATTTTTCAGTAACTACAAGCATAAATGACACCATCCATTGCATGTAAGATATATTCCTATATATATCCCTTGTTTTGCTGGACGCGCCAGCATTGTAACATGGACGCCTGTATCATTCCGTTGATGGATTCTTGCTAGAGTATAGCACACACTTGTCGCAACTTCAAGATTTTTGTGATAGGCTCCCTATATTTTCAGTAATCTTTACAAACACATTCTCTCAAAAAGCATTCTTTTTCTGCATTTTATCTATGACAAAGGTTGTAAACCTGCAAAAGATGGCATAGGCTTTTCCTGAATGGCCAAAAAAGCGCTATACCATCTTAATTTTAAGCCATCAAAGGTGCCAAAGCTTTTGCCAGGGCATCCTTTTGTTGCTGTGCCTCCTGCAAATCCTTGCCGAGGGTTGTGAAGTAAGTTTTAATCTTCGGTTCTGTACCAGAGGGACGTACCACCACGCTGGCGCCGCCTTCCAAGCGGTAAATCAGCACGTTGGAAGCAGGCAGTTCAATGGGTGTTACCTCTCCGGTTTTCACATCGGTTTTGGTGCGCAGCTTGTAGTCCTCCACCGTTACCACAGGATAGCCAGCGATTTCAACCGGGGGCTGGGCACGAAGCTGTTGCATGATACCTGCCATCTTATCCATGCCGGAAAGACCGGGGAACTCAAAGCTGTCCACCTGATTCAGATAGCGACCAAAGGTGGAGTAAATCCGCTCCAGCTCTTCCTTGATGGAAGAACCAATGCTGCGATAGTAAGCTGCCATCTCGCAAATCAGCATGCTGCCCACAATGGCATCCTTGTCCCGTACATAGGAACCTGCCAGATAGCCATAACTTTCCTCAAAGCCAAAGATGAAACGCTCCACCTGACCTGCGGCCTCCAGCTGGGCAATCTGGTCGCCAATCCACTTAAAGCCGGTCAGCACATTGCGGCATTCTACGCCATAATGAGCGGCTACCACATCTGCCAGCGGGGTGGAAACGATGCTCTTCACCATGACAGGATTCTGGGGCATGGTGTTGTTTTCCAGCCGAGCCTTGCAGATGTAATCAAGCAGCAGTACACCCACCTCGTTGCCGGACAGCAGTTCATAACTGCCATCTTTGCAACGCACGGCAATGCCCACACGGTCCGCATCCGGGTCGGTGGCCAGCATCAGGTCAGCCTGTTCCTTCTCCGCCAGTTCCAGTCCCAGACGCAGAGCTTCAAAAATCTCCGGGTTGGGATAGGGGCAGGTGGGGAAATTGCCGTCCGGGTCCTTCTGCTCCGGCACGATGGTCACGTCGGTGACACCAATGTCGGACAGTACGCGGGTAACGGGAACCAAACCACTGCCGTTCAGAGGGCTGTATACCAGCTTCAGACCTGCGGTTTTGCACAGGCCGGGGCGAACACTGCAAGCCTCAATGGCCTGGTACAGTGCCTCACAGCACTCCTGCTCCACATAGGCAATCAAGCCCTGCTCCATGCCCTGCTCAAAGGGGATATGTTTTGCGCCATCCAGCACGTCGGTTTTCTGGATTTCCGCATACACCACAGCGGCGGCTTCGTCGGTCATCTGGCATCCGTCCGGGCCGTATGCCTTATAGCCGTTGTATTTGGCGGGGTTGTGGCTGGCGGTAATCATAATACCTGCATTGCAACCATAATAGCGGGTGGCAAAGCTAAGGGCGGGAACCGGCATAAGCTGGTCGTAAATCCGCACCTTCACTCCGTTGGCAGCCAGCACCTCTGCGGCGGCCTTTGCAAACAGGTCGCTCTTAATGCGGCTGTCATAGCTGATGGCCACAGTCTGGCTTCCGCCCTGGGTTTTTACCCAGTTTGCCAGCCCCTGGGTGGCCTGACGAACCACATACAGGTTCATTCGGTTGGTGCCTGCACCAATCACGCCACGCAGACCTGCAGTTCCAAACTGCAAGGAAACTGCAAACCGGTCCTGAATGGCTTCCTCGTCCCCAGCAATCTGCTCCAGTTCAGGTTTCAAGTCCCCATCTTCCAAAGCATATGCCAGCCAGCGTTCGTACTCTTTCTTATACATCAAACCACCTGCTTTTTATAAAATTTGAATTCGCAAGTTGGGACAGCAAAGCACACACACTTTTCCACCCCTTTTGTTACATTATAAAATTTTATTTTGTGCAAGTCAACCAAATATATCTTCCGATTGCTCAAAAAAGCAGTTTCATCCCAATGCCCCACCTGCATCCAAACTTTTGCATTTTTGCCTCTTGGATTTTACACGCACATTCAGTATACTATACTGGTATAAACGCAAGAACACAAGGAGTGATGGGAATGTTTGCAAAGGTGCACAGTCTTGGGCTGAATGGACTGGACGGCTTTTTGGTTACCGCAGAGGCGGACATCAGTGGCGGTCTGCCCCAATTTTCCATTGTAGGACTGCCGGATAACGCAGTAAAAGAAGCCTCGGACCGGGTGCGCAGTGCCATTAAAAACCTGGGCTACACCTGGCCCGCCAGCCGTATCACCATCAACCTGGCACCGGCCCATCTGCGAAAAACCGGCCCTGTGTATGACCTTCCGGTTTTTCTGGCCTTGCTGTGTGCGGCAGGGCAACTTAAGCTGTCCGATGAAAAAACCGCCTTTCTGGGCGAGCTTTCTTTGGACGGAAGTCTGCGCCCCATTACCGGCATCCTTCCCATGGCACTTGCCGCCGCAAAGGCGGGCATCACCCAGCTTTTTGTCCCCACGGAAAATGCCGTGGAAGCCGCCAGTGCCAGCGGTATTACAGTGTACGGCGCCGCCACCGCCAGGGATGTGGTAAACCATCTTATGGGGGATGCTCCTCTCACCCCTACCCCTTGCCCGGAATTTCTCCCCATGCGCCAGCCCTATCCCCTGGATTTTGCGGATGTGCGTGGACAAACGGCGGCCCGCCGTGCCCTGGAGATTGCGGCGGCCGGCATGCACAATGTTCTGCTGGTTGGCCCGCCGGGTACAGGAAAATCCATGCTTGCCAAACGGATGCCCGGCATCCTGCCCCCTCTCACCCGTGAAGAAGCAGTGGACGCAACCAAAATTTACTCCATCTCTGGCCTGTTGCCGGGGGGAAGTGGTCTGCTCAGCCAGCGTCCTTTCCGCAGTCCCCATCACAGCGTAAGCTGTACGGCCCTATCCGGCGGCGGCACCCACATCCGCCCCGGCGAGGTTAGCCTTGCCCACAATGGGGTGCTGTTTTTGGACGAGCTGCCGGAATTCAGCCGGGATGCCCTGGAAGTCCTGCGCCAGCCGGTGGAGGATGGTTATGTAAGCATCAGCCGTGCCAGCGGCAGTGCCACCTTCCCCAGCCAGTTTTTACTGCTGGCGGCGATGAACCCCTGCAAATGTGGCTATTTTGGACACCCACAAAAAGCCTGCACCTGTAACCCCAGTGCGGTGGAACGGTATCGACAGAGAATCTCCGGCCCGCTTTTGGACCGGATTGACCTGCACGTGGAGGTACAGCCGGTTTTGTACGAGGAACTGAACAGCCAGCAAGCCAGTGAATCCAGCGCCAGCATCTTGGAACGTGTTACCGCCGCCCGCCAGCGCCAGCACCAGCGTCATGCCATCACCGGGGTTTGGTGCAACGCTCAGCTCAGTGGGCAGGCACTGCGGCAGGTTTGCCAGCTTGATGCCACCGCCAATGTGATGCTGGAGCGAGCCTTCCGCTCACTGGGTTTATCCGCCCGTGCCCATGACCGAATTTTAAAGGTCAGCCGCACCGTTGCGGATTTGGACGCAAGCGACACCATCCAGGCAAAACACCTGGCGGAAGCCCTGCAATACCGAGGACTTGACCGTAAACACTGGTACGACCAGTAATCCATTTTATTCGTACATAGCAAAAGCCGCCCTCTTGCAACCAAGAGAGCGGCTTTTTTCATCTTTTATGCGGCACGTTTTGCATCCACAAATTCCACAATCGCATCCACAGTCTGCTCTTGCTGTTCTTCGTCGGTAATGGTTGCAGGTGCATCCCCATCCTGCGGACCATAGTTACCAAACTGGGCATGGTTGCCGCCTTCCAGCACCACCACGTTTTCGGTGTAGTCAATCTTCTCCGCAACGCTCACATTCAGCGAACCGTACACGGTCAAGGTATCCACCGAGGAGGTTTTGTAAGGGTATGCGCCCAGCAGGATAAGCCCATCCAGCTCCTGCTCATGCTGGGAGGCAAACTGGGACGCCATCGCCCCGCCCATGGAATGACCAGCCAGATACCAGTGCTCCACTTCCGGATACTCCTGCATCACCTTCTCTGCCGCATTGGGAGAGAAAATCGCCATGTGCAAAGGCATTTCAATCAAGAAGCAATCCATCCCGGTGCGATCCCGAATTTGATCCACCAAAGGCAGGTAGGCAATGGTTTCCACCTTTGCACCGGGATAAAACACCAGCGCTTCCTTGCTGTCCTCTCCGCTGGGCAGGTAGTAGTATCCACCATCCGCCGGATGTATGACGTCCACACCTTCCAAAACCTCATGTGCGGTTTCATCCGCCTTGTAGTAATCCATTGCATAGGCCATAAATGCGCCCACTGCCACCGCCAGCACTAGAAGTACGCCTCCCAGTATCAGGCCAACCTTTTTCATCGTTTTATTATTTTGTTCTCTCATCTTGTAAATCCTTTTCCACAGAGAAACTCGCTCTTTTTCATTAAGCTGCACCTTAACAAAAATCTGAGCTTTCTTATTATATGAAACCAGCACCAGTATGGTCAAGACTCTTTGCCAGAACTGTTTCTTTTGTCTTTTATTTGGCTTTATTCAGTCCGAAACACCTAAGTCCACCGCTACCCCTCGAATTGACAAGTATTTTGTAGAATGTTATAATTATCGATTGATAATATTATCCGGGCGGTTGCCGCTGAACAAGGCAACCGTTTTTTCGCACCCAACCCTCTGAGACGACAAAAAGGTGGTATCATGATGAACACAACCGAGAAAACAACTCTGACCTCCGCTGTGGACGCGGACTATTCCCTGGAAGCCGTACCAGACTCTGCCCGAAAGGGATTCTGGCAGATGTTCTTTGTTATGCTGGGCTTCACCTTCTTTTCTGCCAGCATGAGCGTTGGCACAAAACTGGGCAACGGCCTTGATTTGTCCGGCTTTGTGTGGGCTTGCCTGATTGGCGGACTGATTCTTTCCGTCTATTGCGGCATTCTGGCCTTTATTGGCTCGGAAACCGGCCTGAGCATGGACCTGCTTTGCCGGCGCACCTTTGGCAGTAAAGGCTCTTACCTGTCCTCCACCATCCTGGGCTTTACCCAGATTGGCTGGTTCGGTGTGGGTGTTGCCATGTTTTCCATCCCCGCCGCAGAACTGCTGGGCATTAACGCTTGGGCCATCACCATCGTGGCTGGCCTGCTGATGACCGCCACCGCCGCCACTGGCATGAAAGCGCTGGAAATCGTCAGCTATATCTCGGTTCCCCTGATTGTGATTCTGGGTGTCTACTCCATGGTAACTGCAACCGCTGATGGCGGCGGCCTTGCCTCCATCTTCGCCCAGTCCGCTGGAAAGATTTCCGTCTTTACCGGCATCGGCTATGTGATTGGCTCCTTTATCTCCGGCGGCACTGCCACCCCGAACTTCATCCGCTTTGCAAAGACCAGCAAAATCGCTGTTTGGACCACCGTCATTGCCTTCTTCCTGGGCAACACCCTGATGTTCTGCTTTGGTGCCGTGGGCGGTGCCTACACCGGCAAGGACGACATCTTCTATGTTATGATCGCCCAGGGTCTGGCTCTGCCCGCCCTGATTGTGCTGGGCGCCAACATCTGGACCACCAACAACAATGCACTATACACCGGTGGTCTGGCTATCTCTAACATCACCAAAATCCGCATGAAGTGGACCACCTGGATTTCCGGTGTGGCTGGCACTGCGCTGGCAATCTGGCTGTACTACAACTTCACCAACTGGCTGAACATCTTGAACTGCGCTCTGCCCCCCATCGGCATGATTGTCATTCTGGACTACTTCTTCAACCGCGCTAAATTCCAGGCAAACTATAAAGAATACACCGTCAACTGGTTCAATCTGGCAGGCATCGTGGTGGGTGCTGTGGTGGCAAACCTGCTCCAGTGGGGCATCGCCGCAATCAATGCCATGGCCGTTGCCGCCATCTTTTTCCTGATTGGACAGCTGGTTCAAAAGAACAAACAATAATATATAGAAAGGACGCTGACCCCCATGTTATTGCAACAGGTACATCTGGCAAACGAAACTGATGCGGTGGACATCCGCATCACCGACGGCAAATTTGCCGCCATTGCACCCCATCTGGATGCACTGTCCGGCGAAGAAGTGATTTCCGACTGTGCTGGAAAAATGGTGCTTCCTCCCTTTGTGGAATCCCATGTGCATCTGGACACCTGCCTGACCGCTGGCCGTCCCCAGTGGAACCTTTCCGGCACCCTCTTTGAAGGCATCCAGCGCTGGGAAGAGTATAAGCCCTTCCTGACAAAGCAGGAGGTAAAAGACCGGGTCAACCAGGCCATCCGCATGCAGGCAGGAAATGGCATTCAGTATGTGCGCACCCATGTGGACATCAACGACCCCAAACTCACCGCACTGGAAGCAATTCTGGAACTTCGGGAAGAAGTACGGGACTACATGGACATTCAGATTGTGGCCTTCCCCCAGTATGGTATTTTAAGCTACCCCAAGGGAAAAGAACTGCTGGAACAAGCCTTGAAGATGGGTGCAGATGTGGCCGGTGCTATCCCCCATTTTGAATTCACCCGTGAGTATTCGGTGGAATCCCTGAACATCTGCTTTGAGCTGGCACAAAAATACGGCAAACTGATTGACGTACACTGCGACGAAATCGACGACGAAGCCTCCCGTGGTCTGGAAACCCTGGCCACCCGTGCATATGAAGCCGGAATGGGACACATGGTCACCGCTTCCCACACCACCGCCATGCACAGCTATAACAATGCCTACATGATTCGCCTGATGCGTTTGCTCAAGCTGTCCGGCATCAATTTTGTGGCAAACCCCTGCGTGAACGTACACCTGGGCGGCCGCGCCGATACCTATCCCAAGCGCCGTGGCATGACCCGTGTCAAGGAGCTGACCGCCGAGGGCCTGAATGTCTCCTTTGGTTCGGACGATATTTTCGACCCCTGGAACCCGCTGGGCAACGCAAACATGCGTGACCAGGTGTTTATGGGTCTGTACACCGGGCATATGCTGGGCTATGAGGAAATCACCCAGTCCTACCGTTTTGTTACCGAAAATGGCGCCCGAACCCTGAACCTGGGGGATGGCTATGGCATCAAGGTGGGCAACGACGCAAACTTTGTGGTCATGGATGCTAAAAATTGGTACGACGCATTGAACTTCAATGCCCCTGTCCTGCGCAACTACCGAAAAGGCAAGGTTATCGCCCACACCGCACCTGTAGAGAAAAAGGTGCTGTTTTAACCCTTATCTGTAAGCACATAACCTGCTATAAAAAAGCCGCATTCCTCTGTTTTGAGGATTGCGGCTTTTGTTTTTAAAATTGACGGTAAAAGTGCACCATGCTATCATGAAATCAGAAACAACCGAACCACAAAACCGCAGGGCACAGCCCAAAATCCCTTGCTGGGTGAACCGTACAAAAACAAGGAGGCACCAATGAAATCCTTCCCGCTCTCCTGCCTTATCTCCCTGCTTGCCCTCGCCGCAGGGCTACTCACCGCCTGCTCTCCCAATCTCAACCAAACAGCAAAAGAGTGGAACGGGGCAGATGCTCGCACCTTAGCCACCGTGTGTGCCGCGCTGGAATGGGATATTCGGGACGGCGAGGTGTCCCGCTTGATTTCAGAAGACGTCCTCGCAACCCGGGAGTATAATTCAGATTCCGAATGGGGTTTGGGCCGTCCTCAAACCTATGGTGACATGGCCGAGTTTGTGGACACTTACTACTCCAACATCCAAATCAGGGAGAGCGTCTACAACAGCTTCGGCGAAGTGGCCTTGCTGGTGTCCTACCGGAGCCCGAATGCTAGTTTCTACTATATTACCGGAACCTTTGATGAAGCCAAAAACCAGTTCACGTCTTTTGATTTCTACAGCGGAATGGATACATTTCCCTAAAGAGATACGTTATGAAAACACAAACCAGCATCCAGCCCCGTCACATCTGAGTTAACACCCGCCTCTCAACCGCCATCCATGAGGGCAGCGGCACCGCCATGCTCCTCCTGGAATCTTCCCGCAGTGACCTACATGATTGGGTGGTGCTCACCTTAGTCTACGATGATTATCAAGTGGTGGATTTTGGATATAGAGCCATTGATGAGATGGCTATGTCATAGTCGAACATTGCTTCCCTCCACAGTTTTTATGTTTTCATCCAGCACCAATAGCTGATCCATCCCATCCTGGCGGAAAATGGGAAATTATCGAGGACGACGAAAACCAAACCTTGCACAAAGTTATTTCGAATAACTAATTAACCCCCTTAACTATATAGAAAAATACCCTATTGACAGTCCTGTTATGGTTGATTAGTCCCGATAAAAGAATCCATATTAATTATATAGGTCATTGTACAATGACCGTAAGGAACTCTATGCTAATTCCAAATTGGCAAAAGTTCATGCGCTTAGATAATTTGTACAATCGGAAAATATTTGATTATGAAAGCAGGTGATATTTTATGGCTGAAAAATTATATTTGGAAACGGATGACAGGCTAAAAATTGGTAATAAGCCTCTGAAACACACGAACCTAAAAGCACAAGAATGGCACGAGAAAATTGTAAAGAACAGAAAAGAATTTTTAAAACAATTTATGAAAAACAAAGAACCCTGAAACAGGCGCTTTTTTAATCAGACTAAAATATCAGTCTTGCTGAAAACCCATGAAGAAGAAAATGTGTGAAGCGACACATAATCAACTTCTTTCAGCAAGGCTGATTTTTTATTGACCTATCTGGAAGTTTAAAATTTTAATCCAGACTCTCCGTGCGGAGAGCGACTTCACATTTTACGTTACGAGATACGGTGTGGCTATTTCAATCCACGCTCTCGGTGCGGAGAGCGACACGGATGCAAGATACTGGGTACATGCCTGGGAGACATTTCAATCCACGCTCTCCGTGCGGAGAGCGACGATAGATATTGGCATAGGTACTCATGT
>JAHLFP010000050.1 GCA_018883715.1 Candidatus Allofournierella pullistercoris
CTTGTAAATCTGGGCATCAAAGGCTTCTGGAACTTCAGTCACTATGACCTTTCCATCCCCTACCCCGAAGTAACGGTGGAAAACGCCCATCTGGGTGATAGCCTGATGAGCTTGGGCTATCGACTGCGCAACAACTAACTCCGAAAGCCGAGGTTCTTGGATGGCAAAACTATATTTTCGCTATGGTGCGATGAATAGCGGCAAAAGCACCGCTCTCATGCAGGTTGCCCACAACTATGAAGAACGGGGTATGCAGGTTCTTATCATCAAGCCCAGCATTGATACCAAGGGTGGCGACAAGCTGGTCAGCCGCCTTGGTGTTACCCGGATGGTGGATGTAAGTGCCACCCCAGAATTAAACCTGTTCTCCCTGGTGAAAGACCTGGCGGAGCGTGGCAATGCCCCCGCCTGTATTTTGATCGATGAAAGTCAGTTTTTGACCCCGGAGCAGGTGGAGCAGTTGCTTCAAATCACGGTGGAGTTAAACATCCCTGTAATTGCCTACGGGCTTCGCACTGACTTTTTAATGCGTGGCTTCCCCGGCTCTACCCGCCTGTTGGAACTGGCTCATGCCATCGAGGAGATGAAAACCATCTGCACCTGTGGCAGAAAAGCCACCTTCAATGGCCGAAAAATCAACGGTGAGTTTGTTTTTGAGGGGGATCAGGTGGTGATTGACGAGGGAACCCACAATGTGGAATACGAAAGCTTGTGCGCCCAGTGTTACTTCTCTGCCCGCCGTGCTTTTTACAAAAAGCATCCCTTTGCACTTCAGCCTAAATAAAAAGTTAAAGCCCATACCGTTTGGTATGGGCTTTTTTGTTGGGGTTGGGCTTAACCATTCACCACTCTTTTATGATAATTTCATTCGCAATTTCCAGCAGGGTATGCCCACCAAAAAACGGAGTATTCATTACTGCGTCAATGCTAGTCACGGTTGTTTCTGCTCCCTCATACCACAACAAAAAACTCTTACTACTGTACGGGTCAATATGCCCCTTTTTTCCTTGGTACTCAAAAGCAAAAAGAGTGCAACACTCTTCTATTCGCTTTTTAATTTGCTGGGCAATCATCCGCTGTCCCCCTTTGTTGTTTGCAGGTATAATAAAAGGCCCAGACCCCCTTTTTTGAGGGGTGCTAAGCCTTTTATTTAGTCATTGCTTAGGTACAGGTCATCGTACACACGCTGTGCTTCTCTGCCAAAGTCATTGTAAGTCTCGTAGATAGGAGGCTCAAAGCCCTTTTCATCGATTAGCCTATACAAAAGCTTTAAAGCGTCTTGACGGGTTTCCTTTTCCAAAGCTTCCGGCAGGTACTTTTCAAGAAATTTTCGGGAACTTTCTTTCATCTTTAGCATGATTCTTCCTCCTTTCTGCACTTATTGCAGATTCTTAAAGCATTGGATTATAAAATACCCATTGATTAGCCAGCTAACCAATGGGTATGATTGTTATAATTACGATACTGCTTCGGCCTGCTTTGCCTGTTCTGCCAAAGCTGCTTTCAGGGCATGGGCAATCTGGTCAGGGCAGGAAGTGGGACGGGGGCCACAGGTGCCGCCTTCCATCCGGCGGATAGCTTCTGCGGCGGGCATCCCCTGCAACAAGCAGCAGATTCCCTTCAGGTTGCCTTCGCAACCGCCTTCGATGGTCACCTCCTGGATGATACCACTTTCGCTGAGAGTCACCGTGGTGCTGCGGGAGCAAACACCCTTGTTTTTGTAGGTATACGTCATTTTGATGACCTCCTTTTTCCTTTGTCGTCCTTTTTAAACAGATACAAAAGTTATTTCAACCACTTCGGAAAATCCGAAGCAATGGTTTCCCCATTTAACCCTTGCGCCGCTGGGCCAAGGCATTCAAACGTTGGATTTCCACTCCTGCGGTTACACAGCACCCCAGTGCCCGTGGCTTTCCGGTATTTTGTCCGTGAAAATCACTGCCACCTGTAACAATTAAATCATATTCCTTTGCCAGCTGGTAAAGCACCTTTTTGTCCTCTGGCGTGTTGCGGGGATGCTCAATCTCCACCCCGTCCAATCTACCCTGTGCCGCCAGTTCCGCCACCAGTTCCATGCTGTTATACACGCTGGGATGGGCAAACACCACCACACCCCGTGCTTTTTCTATCACATCCAGCACCTGATCCACGGTTTGATATTCCGGGTCATGGAGCACCTTTCCGGTCTTGGAGCCAAACAGCTCCTTTGCCGTTTGCTGATAAATACCATCTGCCAGGCCGTACTGCACCAGCAACTGCATCATGGCAGATTTATACAACACACCACTGTCTGCACAGTAGGGACGCAGGTCCTCCTTGCGGAATTGGGGGTACAAGGCTTCCAGCTCCTGCGCACTCTGCCAACAGGCTTTGTTGCGCCGGTCCGCCATTAACTTGCAGTGCTCGTGCAATTCGGGAGAGTTTAAATCTGGCCAATAGCAAAGCAGGTGCACCCGGCGATTTCGCTTGTAGTCAAAGGCGGTGAGTTCCGTTGCGGGAATCAGCTGTACCGACTCTCTGCGGGGGTTGTTCCAGCCAAAAGCCACCGACTGGATGGAATCATGGTCGGATACCGCCAGATAATCCAGTCCTGTACGTGCCGCCAGAACGGGAAGCATCTCCACTCGCAACGAGCCATCCGATAATGTGCTGTGGGTGTGCAAATCGCCCAACATCCCCATACTCCTCCTTTGTATTGAAGCCGACATTTAACCCGTCAGTGTAGTAACAAGACAATTATACCACCGTTCTTGTTTTTTTTCAATTCAGATTCTTCTATGTGGATTTTTCCCGCTGTTATCCTCTTTTCACCCCCTCTTTTCCATGGCATCATACAAAGAACTCCCCCTCTTTCCCAAAACGGAAAAAGGGGGAGTTTCGCCTTATTGACTAATCCATGTAAAGTTGCTGTACCAAATCCTGCAACACATCCATCTGATGCACCTCTGCCAAATCGCTTTGGTTCAGTGTATCCGCAATCTGTTGCACCGGTTCACGCTGGGAATGGATGGCTGCAAAATGCTCGCCACACTGTGTTTTCAATCCGTACATCGGAATAGGTGCGCCTGTTTCACTCGTCATCCAATCCTTGGTTACCTGAAAAATCATTGCCTTCTCCCTCCCCACCGAACTAACATCCACAACTTACAATGCTTGTCCAGTTGCTTATTACCTAGTATAACGAGTAAAAAGGAAACATTTTGTCGAAGTAAGGCTTGAATTTCTAAAATTTGGTAATTTCCGGTTAGTGCTTTTTATAGTAGTTAATCAAGCAACCATCCAGCAGAATCTGCCGCTCAGTATCGGTAAGGGCTGTGATGTAGAATTTCAGCTCCACCGGGCCTTGCTCGGTGAGCAGATACCCCTGAATCGAACGCAAATCCCCTTGCAAGGCTTGGCGAATCTGGGGCAGGAAAATTTTATCCCCCAGCGCAAAAGGTGCAGGGCCATCCAACTGCAAGGGCAACATACCCCAGTTAATCAAGTTGGAACGATACCGCTTGGTGGCATATTCCTGTACGATGTTTGCACCTGCACCCAGCACCCGCTGGCAGCTGGCAGCCTGCTCACGTGCCGAACCGTCGCCGGGCTTGATGGCATAAATGGTGGAGGCAATGCCTACCTGCTCCCAGGTGATTTGCTCACAGCCAGGAATCTGCTTCATCTGTGCCAGCAGTCCATCCTCTTGCAGTTGTCCGGCGGCACGGCTTTCTTCTTTTGCGCGCACTGCCTTTGCACGGGATACATAACCCGGGTCTTTACGGCTCAGGGTGAACTCCGCCAATCCCAAGGGGTTGGAGCGGTAGGAACTGGTTTCACCGCTGGGAATCAGCTCATCTGTGGTGGTCACCGGGTCGGTGATAAAGCTTGCCACTTCCAGCAGCAGGTTTTCCGGCAGAGGTGCAATGGTGGGCCAATCCTTAATGTTAGGCCCAAGGCGGAGCATCTCGTCATAGTTGGGCTTTCCAAAACCGGCATAGACCCGGCTGCGGTAGCTGGAATCATCAAATTCATAGGCCGGAATGTTGGGGACATAATCAATGTCGGTGGCAGGGGTCAAAATGCCGCCATTCCGGGTGGTTGCGGCAATGGAACGGGCGTCCATCAAGGCCACGCCTGCAATCTGACCGTTGCCCGGCTTAGAGCCTTCTCGGCTGGGGAAGTTACGGGTGGTGTGACGAATGCTTAAAGAGCCGTTCGCCGGCACATCGCCCGCACCAAAGCAGGGGCCACAGAAAGCAGTTCGGATGGTAGCACCACAGGCCATCAGGGTGGTGAGGGTTCCGTTTTTGGTCAGGGCCATCATGGTGGGCTGACTGCTGGGGTAAACACTCAGGGCATACTCCCCGTTACCGCCGGTGTGACCATCCAGTATCTGGGCGGCCTCGCAGATGTTGGAGTACATGCCACCTGCACATCCCGCAATAACACCCTGATCCACCCGTAGGCGACCATTTTCAATCTTGCTGCGCAGGTCAAGGCGGGCTTTGCCGTCCATCAAGGCAAGGCAGTCTTGCTCAGTCTTATAAAGGATATCCTCCAGATTCTGGTTCAGCTCCTCGATGCTGTACACGTTGGAGGGGTGCATGGGCAGGGCAATCATGGGACGGATTTTAGACAAATCCACCTTAACCACCCCGTCATAGTAGGCCAGCTCTTTGGGTGCTAAGGGCTTGTAATCCTGTACCCGTCCATGAATGGCCAGGTATTCCTTGGTGGTTTCATCAGTACACCAGATGCTGGACAAACAGGTGGTTTCGGTGGTCATAACATCAATGCCACTGCGGTATTCCAAAGGCAGGTTTTTGATGCCAGGGCCTACGAATTCCATCACCTTGTTTTTCACATATCCATTGCGGAACACAGCACCGATAATGGCAAGTGCCACGTCCTGAGGACCTACACCAGCGACTACATCCCCTTCCAGATACACGGCAACCACACCGGGGCAAGCCACATCATAGGTGCGACCCAGCAACTGCTTTGCCAGCTCGCCACCGCCTTCGCCAATGGCCATAGTCCCCAAAGCGCCGTAGCGGGTATGGCTGTCCGAACCCAGAATCATCTTGCCGCATCCGGCATACATCTCCCGCATATACTGGTGAATCACCGCCAGATGAGGGGGTACAAAGATACCGCCGTATTTTTTTGCGGCAGTCAGACCAAACAGGTGGTCGTCCTCGTTAATCGTACCGCCCACAGCGCACAGGCTGTTGTGGCAGTTGGTCAATATATAAGGCATGGGGAACTTTTCCAGTCCGGATGCCCGGGCAGTCTGTACAATGCCCACGAAGGTAATATCGTGGCTTGCCATTGCGTCAAATTTCAGGGAAAGCATCTGCGGGTCACCACTTTGGTTGTGTGCCTGCAAGATGTCCCAGGCGATGGTGCCAGTATGTGCCTGCTCCATCTCCTGCTTGGAAAATCCAAGTTGTTCCAGCTGAGCCTGTGCATCCGGGCCTTGCTCCACCCATTGACCACGGGCATAGTATACACCGCCGTTGCTGCATTCAATCATTGGGAAACCTCCTTTGTCCTTGGTCATGAAAAGCAACCTTGCTGTCATGAGGTAAATATCTTATCCCACTTTAAGGAAAAAGGGCTGATTCTTACAGCCACTTGTCCCCAGCACCGCCGGGAACATTTCTTCACTTTTTCACATTAAAGCAATTCCCCTTTGATTATAGCACAAATTCTTTTGTCAGAAAAGTATTTTCTATTGGTATTTTCAACCGGGTGGGGTATCTCTTGGATAGTGACAGGGTTTCGTCTTAGTTGTAAACCTGCCTGCAAACCTGTTATAATAGAAAACATATAATCCATACTAAAAAGAATCATCCAAATGGGAGGTTTACCATGCAGGATATGATACAAGAAATTGCCGGATTCCGGCTTATAAAAAAGCGTCCAATCCAGGAACTGGAAGGGACACTGTGGGAGATGGAGCACATCCGCTCCGGCGCTCAGCTTGTTTGGCTGGAGCGTAATGAGGAAAACAAAACCTTTGGCATTGCTTTCCGTACCCCGCCTTGGGATGACACGGGTCTGTTCCATATTTTGGAGCATTCGGTTCTCTGCGGTTCTCGCCGGTATCCGGTGAAAGAGCCCTTTGTTCAGCTTTTGAAAAGCTCGCTGAACACCTTTTTGAACGCCATGACCTTCCCCGACAAGACGTTTTACCCTGTTTCCAGCCGGAATGAACAGGATTTCTTCAACCTGATGCGGGTTTATATGGATGCGGTACTTCATCCCCTTATCGGTGAAAAACCGGAGATTTTTTCCCAAGAAGGCTGGCACTATGAGCTGGACGAGAACAACCAGCTTTCCTATAAAGGTGTGGTTTTCAACGAGATGAAGGGGGCATTTGCTTCCCCTGACCGTCTGATGTACAACGCAGTGCAAAAAGGACTGTTTCCGGACAACTGCTATGGCTTTGTGTCCGGCGGCGACCCCAAAAGCATTGTGGATTTAACCTATGAGCAGTTTATGGATGCCCACCAGCGTCTGTATCACCCCTCCAACGGCTATGTGTTCCTGGACGGGCAGATTCCGCTGGAAAAGGTTCTGCGGGTACTGGATGAGGAGTTTTTCGCTGAATATGAGCGCATCCAGATTGACTCCTCCATCCCCATGCAAGCCCCCGTCTGCGCCCCTGTGGCAACCCTGTCCTATGCACTCAGCCCCCAGCAACCGCTGGAAGGACGCAGTCGCATCGGTCTTGGCTATGTAACCGGCACATTTGCGGACAAGCAGGAGATTGTGGCCTTGAACGTTCTGGCGGACGTGCTGTGTGGCGATAACCAAGCCCCGCTCAGCCGCTGTCTGCTGAACCAAGGACTGGCCCAGGATGTAAGCCTGAGCCTGACCGACTCGGTGCAACAGCCCTGGATGTTTTTAACGGCACAGGATGTTAAGGCCGAAGATTGCGAAACCGTGAAAACCGCCCTGGAACAGGAGCTATCCCGCCTTGCCACAGAAGGACTGGACAAAGAGCGGATTTTGTCCTCCCTGGACTATCTGGAATTCCAGATGCGGCAGAAGGACTATGGCAGTTATCCTCAGGGGCTAATTTTCGGCATGTCGGTTCTGGACACCTGGCTGTACGGTGGCGACCCTGCACAGAACTTGTGGATTGGAGACTTGTTCGACACCCTGCGGGCGGAGTGTGAAAAGGGCTATTTTGAACAGCTGATTCGCCGGGTCTTTTTGGAGAACCCCCACCGGGCTTTTGTGATGCTTCACCCCTCCCACACCCTTTCCACCGAGCAACAACAGCAAGAACAACAGCGTCTGCGTGAGACTTTGGAGTCTTTCACCTCAGAGCAACTGGAGGAAGTGCGCCAGTGGCAAAAGCATCTGGATGCGTGGCAGAACACTCCCGATACCCCGGAGGATTTGGCCACCATTCCTTTGCTGAAGCTGGAAGAAATCTCTGCGAAGCCGGCGGAGCTGCCCTTGGAAGAGATAACCCTTGCGGGCATTCCGGTTTTGTTCCACCGCCAGCCCACCCAGGGACTTGTTTATGCCCAGCTGTATTTTGTGGCGGATGACTTGACGGAAGAACAGCTCAGCCAGCTCTCTTTCCTCACGGATGTACTGGGAGACTTGGATACCCAGCAGTTCACCGCAGACAGCCTGCAAAAGAAACTTCGCTCCACCTTTGGTTCTTTCCATTGCACCATTTCCAGCTATCCCATGGCAGGACAGCCGGAACAATGCCGTGTATTTTTTGTGGTGGGCTTCCGCATTTTAGAGGAAAAACTGCCCCAAGGACTTGCCCTGATGCAGGAGATTGTAGCCCACAGCAAACTGGACAATCCTGAGAGAATGCAGGAAATTTTGCGTCAGAACCGCACCGGATTGTTCCAGCAGTTGGTTATGTCTGGTCACCAGGCCGCCATTGGCCGGGCCCAGGCTTCTTTCTCTGCCGATGCGGTAGTGGGCGAGGTAACAGGCGGTGTGCGATATTTCCAGTGGCTGAAAGCACTGGAAGATGATTTTGACAGCCAATTCCCTGCCCTTGTGCAACAGATGGACGCACTGCTTGACAAGCTGTTTGTGCGAGAGCGCCTTACCGTCAGTGTAACCTGTGGTGGCCATGAACCCGCAGAGCAGGTGGCAAACCACCTTGCAGCGCATCTGCAACAAGGAACGGCTGTTCCCACCGGATGTCAAACCATCCAGCCCTGGGGTATACGCCGGGAAGGAATCCTCATTCCGGCGGATGTGTCCTTTGCTGCCCTGTCCGCTCCCTTCTCTCCCTCCAATGCAGGTGCGGCTCAGGTGATGGGACGGGGCGTATCTCTGGACTATCTGTGGAACAACGTCCGGGTACAGGGTGGCGCCTATGGCACTGGCATGGCGGTTTCGGACAGTCATCTGGTGTCCTTCTATTCCTACCGTGACCCCAATGCAAAACGTACCCTGCAATGCTATGCTCAAACACCGGAAGCCTTGAACAAGCTTGCCTGCGAGGATTTAACTGGGTTTATCCTTGGCGCCATTGCACAGGCTGACCCCTTGCTCACCCCTCGCCAGCGGGGCATTACCGCCGACTCTCTGTACTGGAGAGGTATTTCCAATGAGGCTCGGGCAAAGCGGCTGGAACAGGTGCTTCACTGCCAGTCTGATGACCTGCTGGCCATGAGCCAGCCCTTGGCAGACAGCCTTGCGCAAGCTGCGGTGTGCGTGCTGGGCAGTCAGTCCCAGCTGGATGCCTGTGGCGAGATGCTGGACAGCCAGTTGGTTCTGTAATTTTTGCTGATTGGCCTTATCTTAAACAATGAAAAAAGGTTCTCTTTCCCACCAATGGAAAAGAGAACCTTTTCTTTTTTATGCATTTGTAACAATGGATTTTACCGCATGAATGGCCTGTTCCACCTGCTCCGGGGTGTTGTACCAGCCAAAACTAAAGCGAACCAGCCCGGATTCCACCGTGCCCAATGCCTGGTGCATCCGTGGGGCACAGTGTGCGCCGGGGCGGGTGGCAATGCCATATACCTGTTCCAGTTCGTCTGACACGGCGGAGGAATCCACCCCCTCTATCGAAAGGCTGACCACTGCCGCCCGCTGGGATTGGGAAAAATCCCCGTAAACCTGGACACCGGGCAGGTTGCAAACCCCGTTATAGAACTGCCGCATGAGGGCTTGTTCATACTGAAAAATAGTGGAAAGGCCAATGGATTGAATCACATCCACTGCCGCCCCAAGCCCAGCAATGCCATGGCCGTTCAACGTTCCTGCTTCCAGCCTTGTGGGGTACTCCCGTGGCTGGTCCTGTTCAAAGGAATGCACACCAGATCCACCCCGCTTCAAGGGTTCAACCTCCACACCGGGGCGGATGCAAAGCCCGCCTGTTCCCTGGGGGGCCATTAAGCCCTTGTGCCCGGTAAAACACAGCACATCAATGCCCATTTCTTCCATCTGGATGGGGATACACCCCGCCGTCTGGGATGCGTCCACCACAAATAGCGCCCCTTTTTCCTTGGAAATTTGTCCAATGCGGTCAATGGCAAGACAGTTTCCCGTCACGTTGGAAGCATGGGTGCATACCACAAGCTTTGTGCTGGGTTTAAAATAATCCCGGAACTGCTCTGGCTGGATGCGTCCCTGTTCATCCGCCGGGACAAAGGAAAGCTCTATCACCCCCATCTTTTCCAGATGATACAAAGGCCGAAGCACCGAGTTGTGTTCAAGGTCGGTGGTGATTACATGGTCGCCGGGTGCAAGCAGTCCGTTTAAAGCAATGTTTAATGCTTCGGTGGCATTGCAGGTAAAAATCACATGATCCGGCCGACTGCACCCAAAGAGGGCCGCCAATTTGCTTCGTGTCCTGTGGATACTGCGCAGGCTCTGCAAGGCAGTTGTGTGTCCCCCTCTGCCCCCGTTTCCCATCTCTTGCATGGCTTGCACCGCCGCTTCTATCACCTGCGGCGGTTTATGCAGTGAGGTTGCAGCGTTATCCAGATAAATCATGCCATACTCCCCCTGTTCTATTCTTATTTTTATTGTAACATGGCGGGGAGTAAATTCCAATGGCAGAGCCCACGCAAACGCAATTTATCCTTAGTTTGGGCTAGCCACAAAGCCGTTTGTATACTATAATCAAAACAGTCTATGGAAAAGGAGCGGATTGTCTGTGTCCAAACAACGACTTATCGCACTGGATGCCCTGCGAGGGCTGGCTCTTGTGCAGATGATTTTGTATCACGCCCTGTGGGACGGGGTGTTTTTATTTGGGTGGAACATCCCCTGGTTTCACACCAACGCCGCCTTTGTCTGGCAACAGGTTATTTGCTGTACCTTTATTCTGTTATCGGGGTTTTGCCTCTGCTTCAGCCGCCGCCCGGTGCGCCATGGGCTTATTGTATTTGGCTGGGGCGGGATGCTCAGCCTTGTTACTCTGTTGATTATACCGGAAAACCGTGTACTGTTTGGGGTTCTGACCCTGCTGGGCAGTTGTATGGTTCTGGTGGGGCTAACGGCCCGGTGGTTGAAAAAACTCCCCTCCTTACCCTGTGCAATTGTCTGCTTTATCCTGTTTTGTTTCACACGAAACTCCGCCGCCGGAAGCTGGGGGCTGGGTGCTTTTTCTCTTTCTCTGCCTGCAAGCTGGTACAAAAGCTGGATTTCCACCTATCTTGGCTTCCCTATGCCGGGGTTCTTTTCCACCGATTACTTTCCGCTGATTCCCTGGCTGTTTTTGTTCTGTCTGGGCTTTTTTCTCCATGGTATCTGCCAGCAAAAGCCCGCCTTACTTCGGATATTTCAGCAGTTTCCGGAACCTGTTTTGCCCTGGATTGGACAGCACAGCCTTGTCATCTATTTATTGCATCAGCCGGTTATTTATCTCTCTGTGTGGGGCATAAGTTCCCTGTTTGCCACTTGACGCTACCCCTGCGTCCTTTGCAGGCAAAGGCCCCTTGACCGGGGTATTTCTGGCTTTTTCAGGGGTAAATCTTACTTTTCTTACTTTTCCGCCCAGGATAAAAACAGCCTTGCGCAAGCTTGTAAATCAAGTGCCTGGGCTGTTTTATTTGGGCTAGTCTTTTGTATACCTATATGGTATACTTAAACTGTGTTACA